>CP031593.1 GCA_003217735.2 Marinibacterium anthonyi
ATGGACGACATTCCGCGCGAGCGACTGAGCGGGCCCTTGCGCCGACCCGCGGTCAAGAAACACGTGGCGGCGATCCACGTGTCGGGCAAGCTGACGCTGCTGCAGCGCAAGCTGTCGAACGTGTTGCTGGTGAATGCCTACGACACGCTGACCAGCCAAAGCCGCCACCAGATCGACGCGCGCACGCTGTGCCTGATGATCGGGTACAATTCCAACGACATGGACACGCTGAAGGATTCGCTGCGCGGCCTGGCGGAAACGGTGGCCGAATGGGACATGCTGGACGAGAAGGGCCAGCAGGAATGGGGCGTGTCGAGCCTGTTGAGCTATGCCAAGCTGAAGGGCGGTGTCTGTGAATACGCCTATTCACCGGCGCTGGCCGAGAAGCTGTATGACCCAAAGGTCTTTGCGCTGATCAACCTCAACATCCAGCGGCGGTTCACGTCCGGTCACGCGCTGGCGCTGTACGAGAATTGTTATCGCTTCGTGCGGACGGGCAGCACCGGGTGGTGGTCGCTGGACCTGTTCCGCCGGCTTCTGGGGCTGGACGGGTCGGTGTATTACGAAAGCTACAAGCACCTGAACGCCAAGGTCATCAAGCCGGCGGTCTCCGAGGTGAACAAGTCGTCCAACATCCTGATCGAGCCCGAGACGCGCAAGGCGGGGCGCACGATAACCGATATCCGCTTCCGGATCCGCGAGAACCCGCAGCTGGCGATCCTGGACATGGACGACGGCGAGGGCGCGCGCCACGGGCAGGTCTACGCGCGGCTGCGCGAGCTGGGGGTCAGCGACCGGCTGGCGCGGCAGTGGATATCGTCCCATGGCGAGGCGCAGGTGGCGGCGCGGCTGGATTACGTGGGCGGGCGCAAGAACGTGCGGTCGACGGTGGGCTACCTGAAGGCGGCGCTTGATGGCGAATACGGGGGCCAAGATGCGCCGCCGGCGGAACCGACATCGGGCCGGGCGCTGCGGCTGGCCCGGGTGAACGCGGCGGTGAAGGCGCGCACGCCGACGCAAAGGGATGCGGACAAGCGGATGTTCCTGTCGCGGATCGACGATGCGGCCCGGCGGCTGGATTTCGAACGCTTCGGCTGGATGTCGGCGCTGAACGCGGCCGAGATCGTGGCCTTCTGGCGGGCGTTTCAGCCCGAGCTGTTCGAGGATCTGCCAGAGGAATAGGGCCGAAGCGGTCGCGAATCTTTGCCCTGTTCCCGCCGATTGATGCTGATTCGGTAGCATATCCTCGCCGAAACGGCACAGAATCACATTTTCCGCGAGCGGGTACTGAGAATTTGCCCGGTGTTTTGGCTGCAACACTCCGCAAATGTCCTGTGACCAGCTTTGGCGCCCTGGTACGGAATGCCGCGACTGCGGAATCGGCGGCTACAAGGCTTGTATTGCTTGCCTTTCCAAATTCTGCCGGTGCGACATTCCCGGTGCGGGAACATGTCGCAGGACAACAGGCCGGCGCCTTTGCGGGTACAGGGATGGTGCATGGTAACGCCTGACGCACGGGAAGGTTCCGGAAAAGATTGGTCGAAATGGCTACAAGCGGTTTACCGCCGATCTGCAATCGGGTTACCCTTCTTGTCACGGGCATAAATCGAGCCGCCGAATAATGGCAAACCGCCCGTCAGGACTTCAAAGATCGTGCGCTGGTTCTCCCCTCGGCAACCATATGTTGTGGGGCCGGAGGAGATTTGCGCGCACCACCGAGGCGAGCAAATTGGGCAAAATCACAAGCTTCTGGGGCCTTCTGTCGGCCTACTGGACATCGGAGCGCTGGCGCGAAGCCTGGATCCTGTCGGCCATCGTTATCGGCCTGACGACCCTGCTGAGCAAGGCCAGCGTCTGGACCGCGACGGCAAGCGCGGATTTCCTGGCATCGTTGACCAATTTCCACACCGGCGAGCTTGGCGCGCGTCCGGGGCACGTGGTCATGTTGGCGGCGCTGGCCTTCCTGGCGATCTTCCTGGCGCGGACGGCGGGCGTGGCGGTGCGCCATTTCGTGTCGGCGACGCTGCACCGGCGGGCGCGCGGCTGGCTGGTGGGGCAGTTCGACAGTTCGGTCCTGGCAAACGAACGCATCGCCTTCGACCTGATGAGCGACCGGACCGAGGTCAACGGGGCCTCGCGGTTGCCGGATGCCATCGACCAGCGGATCGACGAATGTTCGATCGGGCTTTACGGCGGTATCATCGGGCTGGCCATGGGGCTGTGGGGGGCGATCACCTCGATCTGGTTCATCTCGGCCGCGATCCTGGAACGCAGCCAGCCGGTGCCGTTCCTGGACCGCTGGGGCGCGTCGGCCAACGCGGCGCTGGTCGATTGGTTCGGGCCGGTGGGTGCCAAGATCAACCTGGTGCCGGGCGATTACGGATCGGCCCTGATGGCGGCGGCGCTGATCGTCGTCTACGTGCCGACCATTACGTATGTGGCCTGGCTGCTGGGGCGGATCATCGAACGGCTGAACCTGGAACGCCAGCGGCGCAACGGCGCCTGGCGGGGCGAATGGGGCGGTTTGCTGAACCGCGTCGCGCAGATGGCCGCGTCGCGGGGCGAGCGGGCGCAGCGGCGGATCAACGGCAAGCTTTACGCCGATGTCGATGAAACCTGGGGCCGGCAGAACAAGCTGGACGCCGGGATGATGATGTTCTCCAACACCTACGGGTTCCTGTCCAGCCGCCTGCTGGCCTACCTGCCGGCGCTGCCGTCCTACATGGCCGGGCACCTGTCGTTCCGCAATTTCGCCGCCTCGTCCGAACTGACGGCCGAACTGATCGCCGACGTGTCCTGGTTCATCAACGTGATGCCGGCGATTGCGACGCTGAAGGCCAACGCCGCCCGCCTGACCGAAGTCGCGCAGGCCGTGGACCGGGTGCAGGCGCGCAAGGATTTCTATGCCGAGACCGGCGTCAGCAAGTTCGACCGGGTGCGCACGCAAACCGGCCCGCTGCTGGCGCTGAAGAACCTGGGGCTCTGCCACAAGGGGCTCGATTCCGAACCCTTCGTCGCGGTGCCGCAGATGGATCTGTACCCGGGCGACCGCGTCTTTCTGCGCGGCCAGAACGGGTGCGGCAAAAGCAGCCTGCTGAAGGCGGTTGCCGGGCTCTGGCCCTATGGCGAAGGCCAGGTGGCGTTGCGCGAAGGGGCCGAGATGTTCTTTGCCGGGCAGGAACCGGATGTTCCCGACCGTCTGACCCTGAAGGCGCTGGTCACCTATCCGGATTTCCCCGAACAGCAGACGGACATCGCGGTGGCCCATGTCCTGGCGCGCGTCGGGCTGGGGGATTTCATCAACTGCCTCGAAGACGACCTGCATCATGGCAAGAACTGGCGCAACGTCTTCTCGGGCGGTCAGAAGCAACGCCTTGTTCTCGCACGGATTCTTCTGGCAAAGCCCAAGGTCCTGCTGCTGGACGAGGCGACCTCGGCGCTGGATGTGGATGCCGTGGTGGACTTCCATCTCACCCTGTGCGAGGTCTTGCCCGACACCGCCGTACTCGCGGTGCTGCACGGCGATACCGTGCCGACCGACCCGGATGGGAACCCGTTCTACAGCGCGGTTCTCGACATCCGGAACGGCCTCGGGCACCTCTTTCCGGTGCAGCCGCAGCCGATGGTCGCACGCCACGCGGCAGAGTGACGGCCCTCACACGGGGTCTGAAACATGGACATCAAGCGCAAGGTCGGCCGGCTGATGGCCGACATGACGCTCGCCGAGAAGATCGGTCAACTGAACCTCCTGGCCGCGGGCGAAGGGCTTGTGACCGGGGCCGCCCAGCACACGCCGCTGGCCCAGCGGCTGGATGCGGGGCAGGTGGGCGCGATATTCGGCACGAAATCGCTGGCCTCTGCGCGGGCCATGCAGGAACGCGCGCTGGAAGGATCGCGGCTGAAGATCCCGCTGTTCTTCGCCGAAGACGTGATCCACGGGCATCGCACCGTCTTTCCGCTGCCGGTGGCCCTGGCCTGCAGCTGGGACCTGGACCTGATCGAGGAAACATCGGCCTTTGCCGCCGCCGAGGCATCGTCGGAAGGGCTGCACCAGGTCTATGCGCCGATGATCGACATCTCGCGCGATCCGCGCTGGGGCAGGGTGGCTGAAAGCCCGGGCGAAGATCCGCTTCTGGCCTCGCGCATCGCCGCCGCCGCCACGCGCGGGTTCCAGGGCGCCGGGATCGACACCAACGGGCGCGTCGCGGCCTGCCTGAAGCACTTCGTGGCGTACGGGGCGACCGAAAGCGGGCGGGATTACGATAACGCCAGCCTTGCCTGGGAAGACCTGCTGGGCATCTACCTGCCGCCGTTCACCGCTGGCATCGCCGAAGGCGCGGCCAGCGTGATGGCGTCCTTCAACGCGGTGAACAAGCTGGCGATGCACGCCCATGAACCGCTGATCGAAGGCTGGCTGCGTGGTACAAGCGGCTTCGACGGGCTGGTGGTGTCGGATTACACCGGGGTGATGGAACTGACGGGCCACGGGCTGGGGCCATCCCCCGTCGTGGTCGCGCGGGCGCTGCACGCCGGGGTCGACATGGACATGGTGGGCGAGGATTACCTCAAGGAACTGCCGGCGCTGGCGGCCAGGGGCGTCGACATGCCCGATGCCGGGGTGGCGTTCAGCTCGGACGAGATCCGCGCGCTGATCGACCGGTCCTGCGAACGGGTCCTGACCTTCAAGGCGCGGCTTGGCCTGCTGGACGATCCGTTCCGTGGCATGGCCGACACCACCGCGCCCAGCCGTCATGACGGGCGCAAGCTGGCGCGGCGCGCGGCGGCGCGCTCGGCGGTACTGTTGAAGAACCGTGGCGTTCTGCCCCTGGCCGAGGACACCGCCGTCGCGCTGATCGGCCCCTTCGCCAAGGACCGGCGCAACATGCTGGGCACCTGGGCGGTGTCGGGCAATTCCAACGACGTGGTCAGCCTGGATGCCGCCGTCACCGCGTTGACCGGCACGGTGCCGCGCACCGCCTGGGGGGCCAATATCGTCGCCGAAAGCTGGCTGGAACAGCGGTTGAACGTGCACGGCGTGACCGTCGAAAGCGATCCCCGGACCGAAGCCGACCTGCTGCTGGAAGCGCTGGCCGAGGCGCGTCAGGCCGACGTTATCATCGCCACCGTCGGCGAGGCGAAGGAAGCGGCCGGGGAATCCTCGTCCCTGTTGTCCCCGGATATTCCGCAGGCGCAGCACCGCCTGATCGCTGCGCTGAAGGAAACCGGCAAGCCGCTGGTCGTCGTCGTCTTTGCCGGACGGCCGCTGGCCCTGGGCGATATCCCGGCACAGGCCGACGCGCTGATCTATGCCTGGCATGGCGGTGTGGCGGGGCCCGAAGGCGTGGCCGACGTGATCTTTGGTGCGGCGGAACCGTCGGCCCGGCTGTGCGTGACGCTGCCCGCCAGCCCGGGCGAGGTGCCGCTAAGCTATGCCGACGAACGCACCGGGCGCCCGTTCGAGGGGCATTTCATGAAGTTCCGCACCGGCTGGCTGGACATGCCCGACGGGATCGAACGGTTCCCCTTCGGCTTTGGCCTGGGCTACGGCGATGTCCGCTATGGCACGCCGTCGCTGTCTGCCGCCACCGCTGTGGCGGGGGAAAAGGTGATGCTGCGGCTGGATGTCGAAAACCGGGGCGACCGCGCGGCGGTCGAGACGGTGCAGCTGTATGCGTCGGACCCCGTGGCGCGGATCACCCGGCCGGGGCGGTTCATGATCGATTTCAAGCAGATCACCCTGAATCCGGGCGAGAAACGCGACGTCGTGTTCGAAGTCGAGGCCGGCCAGTTCGCCTATCCCGTCGCGCCGTCGCTGGAGGCGGCGGAATGGGTGCGCGACCCCGGCCTGATCCGCCTGCACGTCGGCCCCAACAGCCGCGATACTCACCCGGTGGAGCTGACATGGCTGACCTGATCCGCGGGCTGGATGACGCCGAATTGCGCGACCGCGTGGCCCAGGCCACGGCGGGCTATTTCCTGGACTGGAGCCACCCGGTCAGCGGCATGGCCCGCGAACGCAGTGCCGGGGACTTCGGTTATGACGTGACCGAAACCGTCTGCACCGGGGGCACCGGATTCGGGTTGCTGGCCCAGATCGTCGCCGCCGAACGGGGCTGGCGGCCCCGGCGCGACATCCTGGACCGGGTGGAACGGATTGTCGGGTTCCTGGAAGCCGCCGACCGGTTCGACGGGGTCTATCCGCATTTCCTGGCCGGCAGCACCGGGCGCGTCCTGCCGTTCATGGCGGGCGACGATGGTGGCGACCTGGTGGAAACCGCCTTCCTGATGACCGGCCTTCTGGGCGCGGCCGCCTATTTCACCGAGGCGCCGGAAATCGGCGCCCGGATCAAGGCGCTGTACGATGCCGTGAACTGGGCGGCGCATGTGCGCGACGATGGCGCCGTGATGTGGCACCGCCATCCCGATCGGCCGTGGCCCGACAATGCGCTGCCGATCCGGGGGTGGAACGAATGCCTGCCGGTCTTCGTGCTGGGCGCGGGGTCGGACACGCACCCGATCCCGGCGTCAGCCTATCACGACAGCTGGGCCAAGGCGCCCGCCTTCCGCAACGGCACGGCGTACGGTGACACGGTTTTGCCGCTGGGTCCGGATTGGGGCGGGCCGCTGTTCCTGTCGCAATATCCGTTCCTGGGCATCGACCCGCGGGGGCTGACCGACACCTATGCCGATTACTGGCAGCAGGCGCGCGCCCATGCGCTGGTGAACCGTCACCATTGCCTGGCGAACCCCAGGGAATGGCCCGCCTATGGCCCCGACCTTTGGGGTCTGACGGCAAGCGACGATCCCACCGGCTATGTCGCGCATTCGCCCACGGATGACACTGGCACGATCACCCCCACCGCCGCGCTGGGATCCTTTGCCTATGCGCCGGACGAAGCCATGCCGGTGCTGCGGCTGATGCACGACGGGCTGGGCGACCGGATATTCGGCGAAGCCGGTTTCGTCGATGCCTTTTCGCCGGTCAAGGACTGGGTCGCGGAAAGCCGGCTGGCCATCGACCAGGCGCCCATCGTCATCGGGCTGGAGAACCACCGGACCGGCCTGATATGGGACATTGTCTCATCTCGGGAAGAAATCCGGCAGGGTCTGGCGCGGCTGGGCTTCCGGGCGCCTTACCTGGCCAGCGTCTGAACCACCTTTGCCCGAGCGGCTGTCGCGGCGAGGAAGGCGGCGGCGGACCAGGTCAACGCAAGGCATGAGGTCGGCGCGCCGGTTTCGCGGTCGAACTGCTCGGGCAGGGTTGTTTTCGGATTCGGGACAAATTCCGCGATCAGGGACATCCAGGCTTCGGCCTTGGCGAGTGCTTCCTCGTCGCCGGTCAATGCGGCGATGCGGTAATGCAGTTCGGCAAAGCCCAGCGTGTTCGGATACCAGGGATTGCCGCCGAAATAGACATCGTCGGCCCACCGCCCGATTGCCGGCACGTCGCGGCCCCGGTTGATCGGGTAGATGTCGGCAAAGGTCCGTTCCAGCGCGGCCACCGTCGCCAGCGTGCGCGGCGCGGTCAGGGCGAAGGGGCCGGAAGGACGGTCGGCATGCAGGATCGCCAGCACCGTGGCGCTGTCCAGATGGCCTTCGGGCGCTTCGATGCTTTCGCGGATCGCTCCGGTGGTCGGGTCCACCGCCTGATCCACCAGGGATGCGACCCGGTCGGCGGCATCCCGGTAGGCGTCGGGCGACTGGCCCCGGGCCTGCGCCCGATCCGCCGCCCGATCCAGCGCGTCCCACTCCGCGATCAGCGTGAATGTGGTCCGCCGTGCGGGTTCTTCTTCCCACGGGCCGATGGCAGGGCGACCGGCGACCGAAAGCACATGCGCCAGGTCACGGTCGATCAGCCGGTCGGCGTCTTCCGTGGCGGCTTCGGGCAAAGACTCCTGCAGGCGCATCAGGACCGAGGCGCGCAGCGCCGGGCCGTCGTCCTGCGGACGGCTCCAGCGTTCGAGGTCAGGCGATCCGTCGGCGGCGAAGCGCGGTTCTTCCAGCCAGATCGCCCCGGTCAGCGCGGCCAGTTCGGCATCGGGCCGCAGGTATTCCAGGTGGCTCGGCCGGGTCGAGGCGCGGCGCGGGTTGGTCGCGGGGCCGTGGCGGTCGGGGTCGGAAATCTTCAGGGAAAAGCGGATATGGTCGGTCACCGCCTTGCGCCAGAAATCGCGCGATCCCGGATCGGCGGCGATGGCATGGGGGACAGAGGCCAGCGCGATGGCGGCGTCGCGGATCCAGTGGTGGAAATAGTCCGGTTCGGGGTCCCAGTCGGCCATGCGGCTGGAGGCCAGGATCGACCCCGGGGCAGGAGACAGCCGCCAGCCAAAGCCGGGGCGGCTGCGCACCAGGTGGGTGGCCGAGGTCGAGGCGCGCAGTTCTCCGGCCGAGGTGCGGATGCGGATGGCCAGCCAGTCGGGATTGATGCCGGTCATGCGCCCACCGCCATCAGGGCCGCCGCCAGCATCGCCGCGCAGTCGGGGCCGTCGGGGCAATGGTGCTGGCCGGGCAGCGATCCGAAGAACCGGGCGTTGGGGGCGGCGTCGAACCAGGCGCGGGCGTGGTCCAGCGTGACGATGCCGTCCTCGGCCCCGGTGACCACGGCCGCGGGTGGGGTCGCGGATTTCAGCGTGGCGGTGGCATCCGCGACGTCCAGCTCGGCCCGGTATTGCGGGGCGTCGCGTTCCAGCTCGGCCATGGCCTGCGGTCCCATCGCCCGGCGCGCCGCCAGCAGGCGCTGGCCGGTCAGCACGGGCGAGACGGCCAGCAGGTGGTGCAGCGACGGGTCGCAGGACAACATGGCCGTGGCGAAGCCGCCGATACTGTGACCGGTGATGGCGACCGTCCCGGGAAAGGCCCCGCGTGTCCAGGCCAGCACCTGGCCGGCGGTGCGCCAGTGGCCGTCGATCGACAGCCGGTCGGGCGGGCCAGAGGCGGGCAGGGCGGCGGAATGGGGCAGTTCGGGCGCGGCGACGCGCCAGCCGCGGGCCAGGTAGGCATTGGCGATTTCGGCGATCTGGGGCTGGTCGGGGGCGCCGTTGCGCCCGTGGATCAGCAGAACGGTGCCGACCGGATCCTGCGCGGGGTCGGCGATGACGACGGGAATCGGCGACGGGCCGGCTGCGACCGACTCGCGCCGCGCAGCCCTTGTCCAGTTCCGGCGCACGTCATCCATGACCTAGCAGATAGCGCAGCGCGGCGGCTGCGTGAAGGGGCATCGCCCGGTTATTGCGGTCGGCGAGGTCATGCCGCCGCTTGGGCTTAGACCCTTCAGATACAGCGATTTTTTGCCGCTTCGCAAATTCGACCTGTTGGCGTCGTATTATGGCATATTACACCGGTCATGATTTATGACATTCCCGACGCCCGATCCTGAGAGTTCCGCCGCGATGGCCATCACCGACCCCCGCCGACCCGTCCTGCTGTCCAACCCGATGCCGCGTCGCCGGTTCCTGGGGGCCGCCGCCGCCGGGCTGACCGCCCCGGCCCTCTGGCCCGGGCTGCCGGCCTTCGCCCAGACCACGGGCGAACCGTTTTCCTTCGACGCCCTGTCCGAGGACATGCGCAAGCTGTCCGAAAAGGTCTATCAGGACCCTGCGCCGATCGAAGGCTTCGTGGCCGATCTGGACTATGACGCCTACCAGCGGATCCGGTTCCGCCCCGATCACGCCCGATGGAACGCCGACGGCGTGGCTTTTCGGCTGCAGGCCTTCCATCCCGGCTGGCTGTTCAACACGCCGGTCAAGGTCCATGAGATCGTCGACGGCATCGACCAGGAGCTGACCTTTACCTCGTCGGATTTCGAATATGACGACGCGGATCTGGCGGCGTCGATCCCGCCGGACACGCCGATCCCTGGGGTGGCGGGGTTCCGGGTGCACACGCCGCTGAACCGGGCCGACATCTTTGACGAAATGGTGGTGTTCCAGGGGGCCAGCTATTTCCGGGCGCTGGGGCGCGGCAACAGCTATGGGCTGAGCGCGCGGGGCCTGGCGCTGAACACCGGCCTGCCGGATGGCGAGGAATTTCCCCGGTTTACCGATTTCTGGCTGCAGCGGCCGAACCCCGGGGACCGGACGCTGACGCTTTACGCGGCGCTGGACAGCCCGTCGGTGACCGGGGCCTACCGGTTTGTGATCACACCCGGCGAGACGACGCAGATGGACGTCACCGCGCGGGTCTTCATGCGCAAGGCGGTGACCGAGGTGGGCATCGCGCCGCTGACGTCGATGTTCCTGTTCGGCGGCGCCGACATGGGCGGGTTCGACGATTACCGCGCGGCCGTGCATGACAGCGAGGCGCTGGTGGTCAACATGGCCTCGGGCGAGACGGTGTACCGCGCGCTGAACAATCCGTCGCAGCTGGGCAATTCCTATCTTGAGGCCGAGAACCCCAAAAGCTTCGGCCTGGTACAGCGCAGCCGCGCGTTCGAGGATTACCTGGATGCGCAGGCCCATTACGGCAAGCGGCCTTCGCTTATGGTCCAGCCACTGGGTGACTGGGGCAAGGGCGCGGTGCGCCTGGTCGAGATCCCGTCGGACTTCGAGGTCAACGACAATATCGTCGCCTACTGGGTGCCCGAGGGCAAGCGGCGCGCCGGCGATGCGCTGGACCTGTCGTACCGGCTGAACTGGGGGATGAACCCGCCGGGGGCGGCGCCGAAGGATCTGGCCCGGGTGGTGCGCACGCGTGCAGGCGAAGGCGGTGTCGCCGGGGTCGAGACCAAGGGCGACACGCGCAAGTTCGTGATCGACTTTGCGGGCGGCCTTCTGGGCAGCCTGCCGCGCGATGCCGAGGTCAAGCCGGTGGTCGAGGTGAACGGCGGCGAGGTGTCCGAGACGGTGCTGAGCCCGGTGGATGGCAAGGACATCTGGCGGCTGGTGCTTGAGGTCAAGGCCAGGCAGGGCGACGTGGTGGAACTGCGCGCGGCGATCGCGGGCTATGACCGGACGCTGACCGAAACCTGGGCCTACCAGTGGATCGACGCCTGAGGCTGGACGTAAACGAGTCATTGGCATATATTGCCAATGACCTGAACGGAGGCTTCCATGGCGACGCGTAACGTAGTGCTGACCGATCTGCAGTCGCGGTTCATCGACGACCTCGTGGCGACGGGGCGGTATCAGAATGCGTCCGAAGCGCTGCGCGCCGGGCTGCGGCTGCTTGAGCGGGAAGAGACCGAGATGCAGGAGCTGAAAGTGCGCCTGAGCCGGGGTGTCGCGCAGGCGCGGGCCGGGGCATTCGCCGAAGGGTCCGGCGAAGAGGCGATGCGGCGGGTGTTTTCCGCGTCGACATCCGCATCCGGGATGGCACGTCCGAAATCGTGATACGCCCGATACGCCCCTGGGTTCTGACGCTGCAGGCCGAAGCGGCCCTGCGCGAGATCGCGGACTGGACGATCGAGACCTTTGGCGAACGCCAGGCGCAGATCTATGCCGAGGATCTGATCGCGGCCTGTGCGGATGCGGCGGCGGGCCGGGCCTTGGCGCGCGATTGCCGGCGGCTGGTGGATCCCGACCTGCCCGAGGATCTGAAGTTCCTGCGGTCGGGCCAGCATTACATCGTTTTCATAGACGACCCCGACCGGCTGGTCGTGGTGGATGTCCTGCATGTGCGCAGCGATCTGCCGCGCCGGCTGGCCGCCCTGCAGGACAGGTGAAGGGCGGGGCAACCCCGCCCCCTTTGGTCATTTCCCCTTGACGCCGGCGGCGGTGATCAGCGGTTCCCACACGCCGATCTGCTTTTCGACGAAGGCGGTGTAATCCTCGGCCGACATGTCGGCATGGGTGATGCCAAGGTCCTGCAGCTGGGCCTGGACTTCGGGCAGGGCCAGCACGGCCAGGACGGTTTCGTGGATCTTGGCCGCGGTCTCGTCCGGGATTCCGTCGGGGCCGGTCAGGCCGACCCAGTTCTCGATCACGATGTCATAGCCCTGTTCGGAAAATGTCGGCACATCCGGCATGCCCGGGAACCGCTGCGAGGCCGCGATGGCGATCGCCACCGCCTCGCCGTCCTCGATCATCTCGGAATTCTGGGCGACCATGTCGTAGAACGTGTCCAGCACGCCGGCGCGGAAATCCTGGATGGCCGGCGCGGACCCCTGGTAGGGAATGTGCAGCGTTTCCACGTCCAGCTTGGCATCGACCGCCTCGCCCAGGATGTGGCTGATCGACCCGACACCGGACGACCCGTACGAGATCGAGTGATCCTTGGCGGCTGCGACGAATTCGGCGACCGTGGTGATGCCGCTGTCGGGCTTGACGAACAGCCCGGGGGCCGAGGCGCCGATATAGACGATGTGGCTGAAATCCTCCATCGGGGCATAGGGCAGTTCGGCGAACTGGGTCGGCGCGATGGTGAACGGCGCGTTGTTGGCGATCATCAGCGTGGTGCCGTCCGGGTCCTGGTCGGCGACGTAATCGGCGGCCACGGTGCCGGCCGCGCCGGGGCGGTTGTCGACCACGGCCTTCTGGCCAAAGCTTTCGTCCAGGTGCTTGGCCAGCAGCCGCGCCACCAGGTCCGACGTGCCGCCCGGCGGAAAGGTGACCACGATGCGCACCGGATCGTCGGTCCAGGCGCCGGGGTCGGCGATGGCGGTGACGGGGACAAGCGCGGTTGCCAGAAGGGCGAGGCGGGGAAGGGTGAGGGGACGCATGAAAGGACCTTTCGGCTGGGCTGGGATTACTCGGTCGCCGGGACGCGCTGCCGCTTGCCGCGGAAGGTGGACCAGAGACCGTAAAGAAGGATGCAGGCGGTAATGGCGATCAGCGTGCCGCTGATCGGGCGTTCGATGAACACCATCGGATCGCCGCGCGACAGCAGCAGCGCGCGGCGCAGCTGTTCTTCCATCATCGGACCAAGGACAAATCCGATCAGCAGCGGCGCCGGTTCGAAGCGGAACAGCTTCATCAGGTAGCCGGCGAGGCCGAAGATCAGGGTCAGCCAGATGTCGAACACGTTGTTGTTCAGCGAATAGACCCCGATGCAGATCAGCACGACGATGGCCGGGTACATCAGGCGATAGGGGATCTGCAGCAGCTTCACCCACATGCCGATCAGCGGCAGGTTCAGGACCAGCAATATGATGTTGCCCACCAGGAAACTGGCCACCAGCCCCCAGAACAGGTCCGCATGTTCCGTCAGGATGCGCGGCCCCGGCGTGATCCCGTGGATCATCAGCGCGCCGATCACCATGGCCATCGACGCCGATCCCGGCACGCCCAGCGTCAGCGTCGGGATAAAGGCGGTCTGCGTGGCCGAGTTGTTGGCCGATTCCGGCACCGCGACGCCTTCGACGGCGCCCTTGCCGAAATTGGCCGCGTTCGGCGACACCTTCTTTTCGACCGCATAGCCCACGGCCGACGCGACGGTCTGCCCGGTGCCCGGCAGCGCGCCGAAGAAGGACCCGATCAGCCCGCCGCGCCAGATCGGCCCCCAGGCGGCCTTCCATTCGGCCCGTGTCGGGTAGAACTGGGCGAAATCGATCTTTTGCCGGCCACGGCCTTCCTTGTTGGCCATGATCGAGGAGATCAGCTCGCCCACCCCGAACAGGCCCATGGCGACGATCACCAGGTGCACGCCGTCGCGCAGTTCGGGGATACCCATGGTGAACCGCAGGTCGCCGGTGGTCAGGTCGATGCCGACGGTGGCCAGCATCAGCCCCGCGAAGACCATGGCGATGCCCTTCAGCGCGCCGCCGTTCGACACGGCCGAGGCGGCGATCAGCCCCAGCAGGATCACCGAAAAGTATTCCGCCGGTCCGAAGTTCAGCGCCAGCCGGGCCAGGGCGGGGGACAGGACGGCCATGACGACCATGCCGATCATGCCGCCGCCGAAGGACGCGATGGAGGTGATGAAAAGCGCGACTCCGGCCCGCCCGTTCCGGGCCATCGGATAGCCGTCGATGCAGGTGATCGATGACGACGGCGTGCCCGGGATGTTCATCAGGATCGACGCGATCGACCCGCCGTATTCCGCGCCGTAATAGACGCCCGCGATCATGACGATGGCGGCGGTCGGGTCCAGGTAGAAGGTCAGCGGCAGGATCATCGCGATGGCGGCCATCGATCCGATACCGGGCAGGACGCCGATGAAAGTGCCAAGGAAACAGCCGACAAAGCAGTACAGCAGGACCGAAGGCGCCAGGATCGTCATCAGGCCGTTCCCGAAGTTCGACAGGATGTCCATTCTCAGACCCCCCTGATCGCGCGGAACGGCAGGCCGAGCGCCTGGATGAACAGCACCCAGGCCAGCAGGCCCATGAAGGCACCCAAGGCGATCTTGCCCCACCAGGGAAGCGTCCGGTCGGGGGCGCTGGCCACCAGGGTGGTCAGGAAGGCGGCGGGCAACAGGCCGAAGCGGTCGGCGGTCAGCGCGAAGGTCGCCAGCGACCCGCCGATGGCCAAAAAGGACACCCAGTCGGGCCGTTCCGCCAGCCCGTCGGACCGCAGGTCCTGCACGATGATGGCGACGGACAGCACGATCAGGATCGCGCCGGAAAAGAACGGGAAGGCGCCGGTGCCCGGCCGGAACGGCGTGCCAAGGCCCAGCTCGAGCCCGCCGATCATGAAATAGATCGACAGCGCGACCAGAACGCCGCCGCCCACGGCGCCCCACCAGGCGTGCGGGCGATCCCATTCGGTTTCCTGTGGTGTTTCGGTCATGTCATAGCCCTCCGCGAAACAGCGAATATCCCCATGCCGTGAACTTGAACGGCAGGTGATAATGCTGACGGGCATTGGCGACGCCGAAATGGTATTTCACCGTGTCAAGGAACGGCAGCGCGCCGGGGTCCGGGGCCTTGCCCGCGAAATAGGCGCCGACGTCGAATTCCGCGACATAAGTGCCTTCGGTGATGCCGTCGCCCTGCACGGTCGGATGAACGAAAAGCCCGCTTTCCCCGCAAGGGCCGGCGGCCAGCAACCGGGCAATGTCGCCGTCCAGGCGGATCAGGCGGACGGCCAGCCCCTCGGCCGGGCGGCCCGAGGCCACGTCGACCGCGTGGATGGAAATGCCCCCGGCGGTCATGACAGCACCATTCCGCAGGCGGCCATCACGCGGGCGCGGCTGACCGAGGCGATCTCTTCGCAGGTTCTGGTCATCTCTTCGTCGTGGCTGGCGGCAAGCCGCCTTTCGAACGTGTCGAGCAGCGTGGCCAGGTTCGGCAGGCGGTGCAGCGCGGCGATGAAGGGAAAGCCGAACTTGTCCCGGTAGCGCAGGTTCAGATCGTCCAGCCGGGCGCGGTCGGCAGGGCCGAGGCCGGTCAGGCCAAGGCGGCCCTGTTCGGTCTGGGAATGGCGCGTCATCGTTTCGGGCGCGGGTGGCGCCAGTTCGGGATGACCCTGGAACAGCGCGACCCGTCCCAGCGTGCTGAGGTTCAGGATCTCGGCCCGGATCGCATCGGCAAGCGCTGTCGGATCGGCAAAGGGCCGTCGGCCAGCGACGGCGGCGGCCAGCACCGGCGCGCGTTCGATGAAGGGCAGGATCAGCCCGGCCGCCTCGGCGGCGGTGGCACGGTTCAGCGCGTCGATGTCGAGGCTGTGGGGGGCCATTGGGGTGATCCTTTCGCGGTTGCAGAAAGGCTAGCAAGGCAGATCGTTGCCAACTATGGCAAAATAAGTGATCCTGCGTTCTGGAAACGAGAATGGTTTGATGTCGCTTCACCTGCTGCCCCGCCCTCTCAGGTACGTTTTGGCCGTGGCCGAACACGGTTCGGTCCAGGCGGCGTCGCGGGCGACGGGAATCGCGGCGTCGGCCATCGACCGGCATATCCACGCGCTGGAGGACGCCAGCGATACACCGCTGTTCGAACGGCTGCCCCGGGGGATGCGGCCCACGGCGGCGGGCGAGGCGGTGATCGTCATGGCGCGGCGCTGGCTGGCGGATGCCGAGCGGCTGGAAGACGGTCTGCAGGAGATGCGCGGCCAGGAACACGGGACCGTGCGGCTGGCGGCGATGGACAGCCTGGCGAACGGGGTGTTGCCGGAACTGGTGGCCTGGGTGCAGGCGGAGCATCCGCGGATCAGGCTGGCGGTGGATATCGTCACCCCGGCCGATGCGGCGCGGGCGCTGGATGACGGCACGGCGGATGCGGTGCTGGCCTTCAACCTGCCGCAGCAGCGGTATCAGCACCGGATCTGGACGGCGGATCTGCCGTTTGGCGTGGTCGTGGCGCCCGGCCATCCGCTGGCCGCGCGCGACCTGGTGACGCTGACCGCGCTGGCCGATTTCCCGACCGCATCGCAAAGCGCGCTGTTGCCGGTGCGGCAGTACCTGGATGCGCGGTTCGGCTGGCTGTTTTCGCAGAACGCGCCGGTGCTGGTGACCAATTCGCTGCAATTGCTGAAGCAGGCGGTCGGGCAGGGCGACCTGGCGATCCTGACGTCGGAACTGGACGTGCTGCCCGAGCTTGAGACGGGGCAATTGGTCTTTCTGCCGCTGGTGGAGTCCGGGCTGCGCCCGCAGACGATTTCCGTGGCGATCGACACGCGCCGGCCACTGACGCGGGTGACCCGCGTGGTGTCCGAACGCGCGGCCGAGGTGATGGCCGCGCGGCTGGCTGATGTGCGGGCGGGGGGCAGGGCCTAGCGGTTGGGCATCCCGTCCAGGCCCGGCACGTCCTCAAGATCGTGATCCCAGCCGGCGCGGCTGGACAGGCAGATGTGGTTGAAGGGCCGGATGTCGGGTTCGGTATCCAGGCTGCCGGCCGGGATCGACACGCGGCTGCCATCCGGCGCGACCCGGGGCAGGGCGGATCCGCAGGTGCCGCAGAAGGCCTTGCCAAAGCGGGTTTCGGGGAGCGCATAGGTACGCACCATGTCTTCGCCCGAAAGCCAGGTGAAATCCGCGTCGAACGCAAACAGGTTCGACGCATGGGCCGACCCCGTCACCTTGCGGCAGCGCGAACAATGGCACAGGTAGAAGGCGCTGAAGCTGCCTTCGATCCGGTAGGTCACGGCGCCGCAGAGGCAGGAGCCGGTGTTGGTTTCGGTCATTGATCGCCCTCGTGTTCCGACGTGATATTGATAGCCGCGCCGGGGCGCCGATGGCAAAGGATCAATATTCGCCCAGCCGTTCGTTGATCTCGTCGATGCGGCGCAGGCGGTGCCTGCCGTCCGATGCGGCACGGTCCGAGGCGCGCACGACGATCCAGTGGCACAGGGTCATCACCGCGGCATGGTTGAACTGCGGCGACCGGGTTTCGCAGCGGCAGCGGAAATGCCAGTGGGCGTCGTCCTGGCGCGCCATGCCGTCGTCCGAGATCAGGGCAAGCCGGGCGCCTGTGGCGCGGATCTCGTGCAGGGCGGCTTCGGTGCCGGTGACGCGGCGGCGCAGGGCGATGTGGATGACCAGGTCGTCGGGCCGGATCGAAGCGATATGTTCGCCCAGCGTCTCGCCCGCGCGGGGCACGGTGACGATGTCGTCGACCAGCTTGACCAATTGCCACGACAGGTAGGTCGCAAAGGACTGGCTGATGCGATAGCCGACGATCCAGACCTTGCGGGCGGCAAACAGCGCGTCGACCAGCGCGTCGATCTCGGTCTCGGGGATGCGTTCGAAGGTCCAGGCGATGTTGTCGCGTTCCTCCTGCAGGGCGGCGTCCAGCGCGCTGCCCAGACCCGGTTCGGCATGGGCCAGGAACAGGCGCGACCCGGTGCGGCTTTCGTCGCGGGCGGCCTGGCGGGCCTGTTCGTAACTGTCGAACCCGATGCGGCGGACAAAGCGGGACACGGTGGCCTTGGACACCCCCGACAGCCGCGCCAGTTCCTGCGCGTCGTAGGAGGCAAGTTCGCCCGGGAAATCGAGGAGGAATTCGCCAAGCTGCCGTTCGGCCCGGTGCATCACGGGCAGCTGATCGCGGATGCGGGCGAGGAAGCCGGGGGCGGTGTCGTGAAATTTGGATTTCATGACAGGATGATTGGCCGAGGGTTGCGGGCAGGGCAAGAGCGAAGGCACAGAGGTTTGAACGAATCGGCCGGATGGCGGCAGGCGGCTTGTTTTCTGCGGAAATCGCGCGCTTTCGATCGCTGGCGCGCTGCTTTTGCCAACGGTGGCGCGGTGAAATCGTCCATTTCTTGTGCGGAACTGTGATTTCATGTGAAACACATCACGAAATCACAGTTTCACGTTTGAGGATGCCGCCCCGGCCCGCAGGCTGACCCAAATCCAGCCAGAAAGGGGATCCCCATGAAGACCCGCAGAGACGTCCTGACCGCTTCCGTCCTGGCGCTTGGCGCCGCCCTTGCGCCGGCCCTGCCGGCCCTGGCCGATACCGCCTGGCCGGAAAAGCCGGTGCGCATCCTCGTGTCCTTCCCGCCGGGCGGGTCAAGCGACCTGGTGGCGCGGCTTCTGGGCGAAAAGCTGGGCGACAGCCTGGGCCAGAACTTTGTCGTGGAAAACAAGCCGGGCGCGGCGGGCACGGTGGCGGCGAATGCGCTGAAGGATGCCGAACCGGATGGCTATACCTTCATGCTGTCCAACCTCACGCCCTTCAGCGTCGCGCCCACCCGGTTCCCCGACACGCCCTATGACCCGGTCGCCGATTTCACCCATGTCAGCTATATCGGCACGGTCTACCTGGGTCTTTTCGTGTCGCCCAAGCTGGGGATCACATCGCTGGGCGATTACGTGAAGCAGGCCGTGGCCGAACCGGGCAAGTTCGAATACGGCAGTTCCGGCGTGGGGTCCTGGGGCCATATCATCGCCGAACAGTTCCAGGACGAAACGGGCGCGGAGCTTCTGCATGTGCCCTACAAGGGGTCCGGCCCGATGCGGCTGGATTTCCGGGGCGAATTCGTGACCTCGATCTTCGACGCGGTGCCGCAGAACCTGCCTGCGGTCGAGGATGGCACCGCCATCGCGCTGGCGGTGTCGTCGCCCAGGCGGATCGACACGCTGCCCGATGTGCCGACGTTTACCGAGATGGGCTATGACATCGTGGCCGAGAACTGGCTGGGCATGTCGGCGCCCGCGGGGCTGGACCCGGAAATCGCGACGAAGCTTGACGCCGCACTGGCCGAGGCGATGGCCGATCCGGAGGTGATCGCGCAATTCGACACCTGGGGGCTGGTGCACGAACCCAAGACTTCGGCCGAATTTTCCGACTATGTCGCCGCGCAGTTCGAAGCCTGGAAGCCGCTGGTCGCGGCGGCGATGAACTGACGGACATGGGCATGCGCATCGGGGTGCTCTTTGTGGGCGAACTTCATGACGGGGGGTTCAACGCCATTGCCCTGGACGGGGTGAACCGGGCGGGGGCCGATCTGACGGTGCTGTCGGGCGTGCCCTATGATCAGGGGGCGATCCGGGACCGGATCGAAGCCGAGATGGCGGCACTGGACGGGCTGATCTGCATCGGCGGGCAGGGCAACCGGGTGATGCCGGACGTGGCCGCAGCCCACCCGGACAAGCACTTTGCCGTGGTGCAGGGGGCGGTGACGGGGGCGAACCTGGCCAGCTATGACGTGCGGCAGGAACAATCCGCCTACCTGGCCGGATGCCTGGCCGGGCTGGTGACGCGGACCGGGACGGTGGGGCACCTGTCGGGGCATCGGGTGACGCCGGGGCTGAAGGGCCGGGCGGCCTTTGTGGCGGGCGTGCGCGATACCGCGCCCGAGGTGCGGGTGCTGACCGGCTTTTGCGGCACGCAGGACGACAACGCCGTCGTGCGCGACTGGGCCGATGCCCAGATCGCGGGCGGGGCGGATGTGATATTCACAATGCTGAACGGCGCGCGGCAGGGCGCGATAGACGCCTGTCGGGCGGGCGGCATCCGCCAGATCGGCAATGCGCGGGACTGGACGCTGGTGGATCCGGCGGTGTTCCTGGCATCGGCCGTCGCGCGCATCGACCTGGGCGTCGAACGGGCCATCGCCGACATGCGGGCCGGGGAGGTGCCGGAACAGATCCGCCATTTCGGCCTGGCCGAGGGCGATTACGCCGCGCTGAGCCTTGCCGAAGATGTGCCACAAAACACCCGGATCCGGCTGGACGGCGTGGCGGCGCGGATCCGGGCAGGGGCCCTGTCGGTGCCCGAGACCTACGAGGGTCCGGAATTCGCGCCGTGAGGCAGGGCCCCACGGCGCGGAGTCATCAGGTGGCGGGAACGTAGGTCAGTTCCATCTGGCCGATGCCGCCGGCGATGTTCAGGCCCTTCTGGGTCTGCACCGACACCGGCTGCAGCGAAAAGCTGTCCTTGCCGCCGACCAGGATGTTCGCGCCGACGCCGCCGGCCACGGTGACCTCGGCGTTGACGCCGGTGTACTTGCCGGCCAGCGCGCCCGCATCGTCATGCTTGGAACGGGCAAAGACTTCCCACGCGATGTGGGATTCCTTGGTGACGCCGATATCGATGCCGATGTTCAGGACGTGACCCTTGTAGGTCTCGGTCGTGCCGTCTTCCTTCTTGAACTCGCAGGTCATGTCCTTCTTGGACCCCAACAGCATGCCGACGCCGCCTTCGACATCGCATTTCAGCGTGCCCTGGTGGATCTTGGCGTCTTCCGCGTGGGCGGCCGAGACGGCCAGCGACAGGGGCAGCAACAGCGCCGCGACGCGGCAGGTTTTCAACATCAGACTCATTTTAACATTATCCTCGGATCATGAGTTTGCGGGTCCCACGGGCGGGTCCGACGGTACGGCCGGCCCCTGAAAGTGTGGTCGTGGACGAGTGGAGAGGAGATCCGGGGCGCGCTGGAACGGCGGCCCGGGGGCCAGATCGGAAGGGGAGACGACGTCTCCGGCGGGAACCTCCTTTTCCACCTGCGGCCCGTGTGCGCCGGAACCTGTGGTGCCCGGGCCATGCATGGGCACAACGTGGGTGTTTCAGGCGCGATGGCAAGTCATTTCTTGCGGAACAGCTTTGTGATCGGGGCCGGATCGGGCGTCTGGCCGAATGCCGGGTTGCCTTTGCGGAAGGGCCGGGGTAGCGGCCTTGCCCAACAGCAGCGACCCGCCGTCCGGCGCGATGCCGCCCGCTGCACAGGGAACGGGACCGCGATGCGCAACGACATGCAGCCGCACGGCAATATCCGCTTCGTCAAGAGCCTGACGCAGGACATGCCCGGCGCGATCACGCTGGCGCTGCTGGCGGGCGTCGTGGGGCTGGCCTCGGGCGTGGTCTGTGCGCTGTTTCATGCCGCGCTGACCCTTGTCGTCCGGGTGCACGACCAGGTGACGGCGCAGGCGCAGGCGTCTCCCTGGCCGATGCTTCTGTTGCTGGTCGGCGGGTCGGCCCTGGCCACGGGGATCGCGGCAAGCCTGGTGCGGCGCCTGGCGCCGGCCGCCAGCGGCAGCGGCATTCCCCATGTCGAAGCGGTGCTGGAGGGCGAGATGCGGCCCGCCAAGGCGCGGCTGATCCCGATCAAGTTCGTCGGGGGCTGCCTGGCCATCGGCAGCGGCCTGGCGCTTGGCCGCGAAGGGCCCAGCGTTCAGATGGGCGCCGCCATCGGCAACCTTGTCGGGCACCTGTCGCGGCGCGACCTGGCCGACCGCCGCGCCTTGCTGGCCGGCGGGGCCGGGGCGGGGCTGGCCACGGCGTTCAACGCGCCCGGCGCCGGCGCGGTTTTCGTGCTGGAGGAACTGGTCGGCCGGTTCGATGCCCGCATCGTATTGGTGGCGATCGGGTCGACCGTGGGCGCGATATTCGTGTCGCGCTGGATCCTGGGCGGGGCGCTGGATTTCCCGGCGCCCGATTTCGCCAGCGGCGGGTCCGCCGCGCTGCCGCTGTTCCTGGTTCTGGGTCTGGTGGTCGGGCTGGCATCGGTGATCTACAACCGCTGCCTGCTGGGCACGCTGAGGCTGATGGAAAAGGTCCCCGGCCCGGCCGAGCTGCGCGCGGCGGTGATCGGCGGGCTGGCGGGTCTGGTGGCGTATGTCGCGCCCGACATGGTCGGCGGCGGCGACGACATGGTGACCCGGCTGATCCGGGCCGACGTGGCGCTGACGCTGATCCCGATGCTGTTCCTGGTGCGGCTTCTGTTCAGCACCCTGTCCTATGCGGCCGACACGCCCGGCGGGCTTTTCGCCCCGATGCTGGCACTTGGCGCGCTGGTGGGGCTGGGGTTCGGCCTGATCGCCGCGCCGGCCTTTCCCGGGCTGGGCGTGCAGGCGGGGGCCTATGCGGTGGTGGCCATGGGCGCGTTCTTTGCGGGGTCGGTCCGCGCCCCGCTGACCGGCATCGTTCTGGTGACCGAGATGACCGGGGGGTCGGCGTTGATCCTGCCGCTGCTGTCGGCCAGTTTCGGCGCCATGCTGGTGACCGAGATGCTGGGCGAACCCCCGGTCTATGCGCAATTGCGCGAACGCGCGGCCCGGTCGGAACGCTGACGGGGTTCAGCCGGCGGTGCGCAGCTGGCCCTCGCGGATGACATGGACCATGGCGGCCTGGGCTTCGGCGGGCAGGCCCTTGCAGATGGCCTTGGCGATCAGGCGGTGATTGCCGGCGACCTCGGTGCGGGCCTTCAGGAATGCCTCTTCGCTGTCGATCAGGAACAGGGAATACAGCGCCGTCTGCACGATATGGCCCAGCGACTGCAGGAACCGGTTGCCCGACAGCGCCAGCACTTCCTGGTGGAATTCGTAATCAGCCACGGCGAAATCGGCGCGGCTGCGGGCGGCGGCGAGGGCGTCGCACAACCCGAACAGCGTGGCGCAATCGGCGTCGTTGGCGTGGCGCGCGGCCTGGGCGGCGGCGGCGGGTTCGAAGATCAGGCGGATTTCCAGCAATTCCTCGTAGAACCGGCCCGGGTTTTTCATCGAGGTGTGCCAGCGCAGGACATCTTCGTCGAAGAGGTTCCATTCGACGGCCGGGCGCACATGGGTGCCGACCTTGGCCTTGGACTGGATCAGCCCCTTGGCCGACAGGGTCTTCTTGGCCTCGCGCACGACGGTGCGCGAGACGTCGAACATCTCGCACAGGTCGGGATCCAGCGGGATCATCGATTCAACCGGGTATTCGCCCGCCACGATGGCACGACCGATCTGTTCCACCACAAAATTGGTGTGGTTGGACGCCCGTTCCAGCCGCGCGCCGGGCGAGACCAGCGTCATGATTGCGTGGCGAAGCCAGTCGCGGTTCTCTTGCGCGCCGTTGTTGCCCAAGTCAGTCCCTTCTGGAGCAGGATGAATGCAAACAGCAGTCCGCCGATGACGATCTTTGTCCACCAGCTTGACAGGCTGCCGTCGAAGACGATGTAGGTCTGTATCAGACCCATGATGAGAATGCCGAAGAAGGTGCCTGCGACAAATCCGTACCCGCCGCTGAGCAACGTGCCCCCGATCACCACTGCGGCGATGGCATCCAGTTCGACGCCGACGGTGGCCAGCGAATAGCCCGCCGAGGTGTATAGCGAAAAGACGATCCCGGCGAGGCCCGCAAGGCCCCCCGACACGGCGTAGATGCCGATGGTGGTCGATGCCAGCGGCACGCCCATCAGCCGCGCCGTGGCCGCACCGCCACCCAGGGCATAGACATTCTGACCGAACCGGGTACGGTGCAGGACGATGCCGGCGACCACGAAGGTCAGGATCATCAGCCCCCCGATCAGGCGAAAGCGGCCGCCCGACGGGGCCTTCCAGTAGATGTCCTTCAGCACGTCGTAGAAGGCGTGGTCGATCGGCACGCTGTCGGTCGACAGCACGTAGGCCGCGCCGCGCGCCAGGAACATGCCGGCGAGTGTGACGATGAAGGGCGGCATTTCCAGGTAGTGGATCAGCGCGCCCATGATGGCGCCGAAGGCGGTGGTGATGATCAGCGCCAGCATGAAGGCCGGCAGCGGGTGGATCGAGGTATCGCGCAGGATCACCGCCAGGAAGACGCCGGTGAAGGCGATGACCGATCCGACCGACAGGTCGATGCCGCCCGA
The DNA here is from genome assembly GCA_003217735.2 of Marinibacterium anthonyi. Classification (GTDB taxonomy): domain Bacteria; phylum Pseudomonadota; class Alphaproteobacteria; order Rhodobacterales; family Rhodobacteraceae; genus Marinibacterium; species Marinibacterium anthonyi. The sequence goes on from CP031593.1 coordinate 23,865, forward strand.
CAGGATGACAAAGGTCATCCCCACCGCGACGATCCCCAGGAAGGCGTTGTCCGTCAGCAGGTTGGCGACCACGCGGGTGGAAAACATCGCCGGGTACTGCATGCCGCACAGAACGAAGGCCAGCAGAAAGGTGGCCAGCGTGACCATGAGCGGAAGGTGATGGGACCGGATCATCGGGTCTTCTCCTGCGTGGGGGTGACGCGGGGCGGGGTGCCCGGGTTGGCGAAGGCGCGCGGGCCGGCGGCGCGCAGCATGTAGACGGCGTGGCCGACCTTGGGCGACTGGATCACCAGGATCGCGAGGATCAGCAGCGCCTTGATCACCAGGTTGAATTCCGGCGGCATGCCCGACAGCAGGATCACCGAATTGACCGACTGGATGATCAGCGCGCCAAGCAGCGAGGCGATGATCGAGAAGCGGCCGCCGAGCAGGGAATTGCCGCCGATGACGACCGCCAGGATCGCGTCGAGTTCCAGCCACAGGCCGGCGTTGTTGGCATCCGCCCCCTTGATGTCGGCGGCGACGATGACACCGGCCAGCGCGGCGCACAGGCCCGAGACCAGGTAGACCGAAATCAGCAGGACCCGCGCGTTGATGCCGGCCAGGCGCGAGGACGCCTGGTTGATGCCGATGGCCTCGATCAGCAGGCCCAGTGCCGTGCGGCGGACGGCGAAGGCGGCGAAGGCGCCCAGCGTGATCCACAGGATGATCGGCGTCGGCACGCCCGCGATGGTGCCCGAACCCAGGCGGCTGAGGCCGGGGTTGAGGAAGGTCAGGATCGTGCCTTCGGTGATCAGCTGCGCGATGCCGCGCCCGGCGACCATGAGGACCAGCGTCGCCACGATGGGCTGGATGCGGAACAGCGCGACAAGGATGCCGTTCCACGCGCCGCACAGGCCCCCGACCACCAGCGCGCCGATCAGCGCCATGGCCCAGCCGTGGCCGTCGACGACGATGCTGGCCGCCGTGGCGCCCGCGATGGCCATGACCGCGCCGACCGACAGGTCGATGCCGCGCGTGGCGATGACCAGCGTCATGCCGATGGACAGCAGCGCGACGGGCGCGCCCCGGTTCAGCACGTCGATGAGGTTGCCGAACAGGCGGCCGTTCTGGAATTCGATCCGGAAGAAATCGGGGAAGACCAGGACGTTGAGCAGCAGCGCGCAGGCCAGGATCAGCAGCTGCGGCAGGATGCGGCGGAAGGTCGAGGTGGTGGTGCTGGCCATCAGGAGGCCTCCTCCAGCGGTTCGTCGGCGATGGCGTGGATGATGTTCTGCGCGGTGATCCGGTCGCCGGTCAGTTCGCTGACCTGCCGGCGGTCGCGCAGGACGATGACGCGGGTGGAATAGGCGACCAGTTCTTCCAGTTCGGACGACGCGACCAGCAGGGCCATACCCTGTTCGCGCAGGGATTCGATCAGCGCGATGATCTCGGCATGGGCACCGACGTCGATGCCACGGGTCGGTTCATCGAGGATCAGGAAGTCGGGCGCGGTGGCCAGCCACCTTGCCAGCAGTGCCTTTTGCTGGTTGCCGCCCGACAGCAGCCGGATCGGCATGTCGAGGCTGGCCAGCCGGATATCCAGCGCCTTGACGTAATGTTCGGCGATCTCGTTGACCTTGGCGCGGGGGATGGGGCGGGACCAGCCTTGGCGGGCCTGAAGCGCCAGGATGATATTGTCGCGCACCGACAGGTCGCCGACGATGCCGTCGGTCTTGCGGTCCTCGGGGCACAGGGCGAACCCCTGCGCCACCGCATCGCGCGGATTGGCGATGCGGATGGGACGGCCGTCGCGCAGGATTCGGCCCTGATCGGCGGTCACCGCGCCGAAGATCAGGTTCGCCGTTTCGGTCCGGCCCGACCCCAGAAGCCCCGCCAGCCCCACGACCTCGCCCTTGTGGATCTGCATGGAAACGGGTTCCAGAAGCCCTGATTTGGCCAGCCCGTCGACGTCCAGCAGCAAGTCTCCCACCGCGCGCGGCGCGCGGTCATGGACGCGGGCCTCCAACTGGCGGCCCAGCATCAGCGTGATGATGTCCTTCTGCGATGTGCCTTCCAGCACCCGCGTGCCGACGACGCGCCCGTTGCGCAGGATCGTGGCGCGGTCGGAGATATCGAAGACCTGGTCGAGGAAATGGGTGATGAAGACGATCGCCAGCCCGCGATCCTTAAGCCGCCGGATGACCGAGAACAGCAGCTGCACCTCGTCCCGGTCGAGCGACGCGGTGGGTTCATCCAGGATCAGGACCTTGCCCGACATCTCGACCGCGCGGGCGATGGCGACGACCTGCTGGACGGCGACAGAATAGGAAGTCAGCGGTTCGCCCGGGTCGATATCCAGCCCGAAATCGGCCAGCAGCGTGCGGGCCTCGTTGACCATGCGGCGGCGGGCCAGAAGCCCCATGCGCAAAGGCTGGCGACCCAGGAAGAGGTTTTCGGCCACCGTCAGGTTGGGCAGCAGGTTGACCTCCTGGTAGACCGTGCCGATGCCCAGACCCTGGCTGTCCAGCGTCGAATGGGGGTCAACCTCGGCCCCGTCCAGGGTGATCGTGCCGCCGTCGCGCCGGTAGACGCCGGTCAGGCACTTGATCAGGGTCGATTTCCCGGCGCCGTTCTCGCCCAGCAGGGCATGGACCTCTCCGGGATAAAGCTTCAGTTCGACGTCATCCAGCGCAACGGCGCCCGGAAAGAACTTGGACACGCCCCTGGCGTGCAGCATCGGTCTGTGATCGTCCGTCATCATGTCCGCCTCGAAGGCTCCGGGCCCTGGATCGACGTATCGATCAGGCCCGAAGCGGATCGTGCGGGCGGGTCGCCCCGCCCGCCGGGAGGTTCAGTAGCCAAGGTCCTTCTTCATCTCGTAAACCGACTGGTTGTCGTCCGCGGTGGTGAACAGCTTGGAATCCGTCTGGATCCATTTCGGCGGCACGGTGCCGTCGGCCAGGTACTTGTCCAGCGCGTCCAGCGCGGGGCCGGCCATGTTCGGCGTCAGTTCGATCGTGGCGTTCATCTCGCCCTGGGCGATGGCCAGGTGGGCATCCGGCACCGCGTCGATGGCGACGATCTTGATGTCCTCGCCCGGTTTCAGCCCGGCTTCCTTGATGGCCTGAATGGCACCGACGGCCATGTCGTCGTTATGGGCATAAAGGGCACAGATGTTCTCTCCGCCTTCGGCCTTGAGAAAGCTTTCCATGACGACCTTGCCCTGCGAGCGGGTGAAATCGCCGGTCTGGCTGCGCACGATTTCCAGGTTGTCATGGCCCGCGATGCCCTGTTCGAACCCCTTCTTGCGGTCGATGGCGGGCGACGATCCGGTGGTGCCCTGCAGTTCGACAATGCGGCAGGGGGTGTCGCCCATCTCGGCCGCCAGCCATTCGCCGGCCACCTGGCCTTCGTGCACCAGGTCCGATGTCACGGCGGTCAGGTAAAGGTCATCGGGGGCGTCGACGGTGCGGTCCAGCAGGATCACCGGGATTTCGGCGTCCTGGGCTTCTTCCAGCACCTCGTCCCAGCCGGTGGCAACCACGGGGGCGATCAGGATCGCATCGACGCCCTGGGCAATGAAGGACCGGATCGCCTTGATCTGGTTTTCCTGCTTCTGCTGGGCATCCGCGAACTTCAGCTCGATGCCGCGTTCCTCGGCCTGCTGCTTGGTGACGGTGGTCTCGGCCGCGCGCCAGCCGGATTCCGATCCGATCTGCGAGAAGCCGATCGTAAGGTCGGCGGCGTGGGCGGCAAAGGGCGACAGGGCGACGGCGCTCGCAAGAAGCGTTGCCTTGATGTTCATGTGGTTCTCCTCCCTTGAACATTCAGTGTTGGCGACAGGTATTAAGTATTACTTTTTACCATCTGTAAACGGGATTCGTGAGAATGAGGCTTAGAACACTCGCCTTCGGGCTGTGCCCGGGTTGGATGCATGGGCTGACGTGTTTCGCCAAGGCTTTGAAATAGAAGTAAAATTGATGAAAAACAAAAAGGACCCCACCTGCCCGGATGCGAACCCGGTGCTGCGGCGGCCGTCGTTCGTGATGGCCGGGATCCTGGGACTCCGGTCGGCAATTCCAGCCGTTTGTCCAGTTTTCGGGCCGGTGAACGCCTGGCGCGGTTCATTGGCGGGGCGTGCAGGCTTCCCGGGCGGCTGCGGTTGCGCGGGCGGACTACATTCAGCCGTGGCTGCAGGACACGGCGGCCCTGGCGCTTTTGGTTGGATCGCAGGAACCGCCTGCGATGGTCAGGGTCGTTTCCTGCGCCTATGCACAGGCGACCAGCAGGATGGCGGCGAAGATGGCGAAGCTCATGAGGTGCGACATGCCGTGGCTCCTAGGATGTCCGGGGCTCGGGATCGACAATGAATACGGGGATCGGCCCTGTCGATGCAATCCGCAGTGCGGCGGGCGCTGGCCGCGCAATTGGCGTGCGGGAATGGCTCGACGGCCCCGGATTGATCACCTTGCGCTTGGCAGGCCCCCACAATTTACATAATCCAACTTACACGGATAAATGTGTGTCCTGCCCCGCCCCTTGACCCGCCAGTCACAAAGTGAAGGCCTCAACGAAGGCATCGACCGCCGTGTCGCTGTCACCTGCGGCAAAGGCTTCCATTCCGACCGGGCCGCGATAGCCCATGCGGTCCAGCGCACGGGCGACGGCGGGATAGCTGATCTCTCCGGTCCCGGGTTCACAGCGGCCGGGGGTGTCGGCCACCTGGATCTCGCCCACCCATGGCAGGCACTTTTCACACCAGCGGATCAGGTCGCCCTCGCCGATCTGGGTGTGATAAAGGTCCAGGTTGATGCGCAGTTGCGGCCGGTCGATGGACGATACCAGCGCCAGCACATCGGCGGTGGACCCGAAGGGGCAACCCGGGTGATCCATCAGGTTCAGGTTTTCCAGCGTGAAAACAACGCCTTCCTCTTCGGCCATGTCGCAGACGCGCGACAGGGTATCGTGGGCTTTCAGCCACATCGGGCCTGTGATCACATCATGCTGCCAGATCGGGATGCCGCCGTCGCCCAGCCCCGTGCCGTGCAGGTTCAGCCGGTCGACCCCCAGCCTCTTGCCCACCTGCGCTGTCTTTCGGGCCGAAGACAGAAGCATCTCGGCGCCCTCGTCATCGGCCAGACGGCCCTGCAGGTAGCCGTTCATGATCGTGTAATTGGCGCCCACCTTTTCAAGCGCGTCGAGATCGTGATCGGGCCAGTTCCACAGGCCCACGCCAAGCCCGTGTTCGGTGAGCCGCGCGGCGCGCCAGTCGATGGGGCGGTCCGGCCATAACATTTCCGCACAAGCGGCCAGCTGGAAGGGTTGGGACATGTTCGCGTCTCCGACGGGTTACATCAGGTGCGCGACCTGCGGCGCGGCGACGAACCGCCATTTGCGCAGGGGGCCGGCCATGACGTTGAGGTAATACATCTCGAATCCGTGCGGCGCGCCGCAGGGGTGGTGACCGCGCGGGACACAGACGACATCGTGGTCATGGACCGCCATGGTCTCGTTCAGTTGCAGGTCGTCGGTATAGACGCGCTGGATGCCAAAGCCATCCGCCGGGTTCAGGCGGTGGTAGTAGGTTTCTTCCAGGTAGGTGATCCGGGGGAAGTCGTCTTCGTCGTGGCGGTGGCTGGGATAGGAGGACCAGTTGCCTGCCGGGGTGAAGACCTCTGTCACCAGAAGGGCATCGGCGTAATCCTCGTTCTCCATCGCTATGTTGTTGATATGGCGCGTGTTGCAGCCTTCGCCCCGTTGCGTCAGCGTGATGCCGTCGGGGCCGATCCGCCGCGCCTCGTGACCCGAGTGTCCGGGCGCCTTGCAGACGGCGATGGTGCAATCGGTGGTCGCCTCGGCCTGCCAGTCGGTGCCGTTCGGCAGGTACAGGCAATGCGGCGGGGTCTTCTCGAAGACATTCATCCTCTCGCCCAACTCGCCCCAATCCCTGCCCGCACCGGTCAGTTTCGCCTTGCCCTCGACCGTGACGATGATCACCTCGGTGGATCCGGTCGCTTCGGCCACCACATCGCCCGGCCTCAGCCGGTGCAGGTCGAACCCCACATACCGCCAGCCGGCGTTTTCCGGGGTGATCTGGTGCACCTTGCCATGGGTGCCGAAGGGGCGTTTCAGAAGGTCGGGCATGGGGAAATCCTCAGCTTGTCAGGCCGCATTCACGGGCAATGCGCTTGAGCGTGCACAGCCCCAGTGTCTGGTACAAAAGCGGGTTGCGTTCGGCGGGGTCCTGTTCGGCCTCGATCACGATCCAGCCGTCGTAGCCATTCTCGGCCAGGATCTTCAGCAGCGGTTCGAAATCGACGGCGCCATCCTGGTCGCCGGGCACGGTAAAGACCCCGGCCCGGACACCATCCATGAAGGACATGCCCTCGCTCTCGACCCGCGCGCGCACGGCGGGGCGCACGTTCTTTGCATGGAAATGCCGGACCCGGCCGATGTGTTTCGTCAGCACCTCTGCCGGTTCGCCGCCGCCGAAATAGCAATGGCCCGCATCGAACAGCAGCTTGGTCGCCGGCCCCGTGGCGGCCATGAAGGCATCGATATCCTCGGGGCTTTGCACGACGGTGCCCATGTGATGGTGATAGACCAGATCGATGCCCTGATCGGCGCAATACCGGGCGATTTCCTCGACCTTTGCGGCGAAATCCTGCATCGCGGGCCCGTCCAGCACCGGCCTTGTCGACAACGGCTGGTCCAGACCCTGCACGGAATTCGACGTCTCGCAGGTGATGCAGACTTTGCAGCCGTTATGTTTCAGCTTGTCCAGGTGCGGCTGGATCGCGCGCTTCTCGTCCTCGACCGAATGAGCCAGCAGGTTCAGCGAATGCCAGCCCGAGATAAAGCGCAGCCCGTGGGCGCCCAGCAGGGTCTTCAACTCTTCCGGGTCGTCGGGCCAGCGGTGGCCATTCTCGATCCCGTCAAAGCCGATCAGGTGGCCCGCTTCTTCCAGGATGCGGGTCGTGGGGATGTCGGCGCCAAGGCTCTGGTCGTCGTCATTCGCCCAGGCGATGGGATTGGTGCCGAAGTGGATCATGGGTCGTCTCCGGAAGGCCGCGGTCAGTTCACCAGACGCTGGCGGCTTGTGTTGTCGAGATAGGCGGAATAGGCGGCCCGCAGCTTGTCGGTGCTGCCGGTTTCGGGCACCGCGACGTCCCACCAATGGCCCGCTTGGCCGAAACCGGGTCCCTCGGTCGGGTCGGTGTCGATGACGATGACCGTCGGGATGTCGCAGGTACGGGCGGCCTTGATCCGGGCTTCGAGGTCGGCGATGGAGCCCGCCTTGACCGCATGCGCGCCCATCGACGCGGCGTGGGCGACATAGTCGATCTCGGGCTGCACGACGATGTTGCTGTCGCGGTAAAGGTTGTTGAAGGGTTCGCCGCCGCAGCCCTGCTGCAGCCGGTTGATGCAACCGTAGCCCCGGTTGTCGGTCAGCACCACGGTGAAGGGGATGCGACGCATGACGGCGGTGGCCAGTTCGCTGTTGGCCATCATGTAGGATCCGTCGCCGACAAAGCAGATGACTTCGCGGTCCGGGCTGGCAAGCTTCAGCCCCATGGCGCCGGCGATCTCGTAGCCCATGCAGGAAAAGCCGTATTCCATGTGATAGCCGCCCTGCCCGGGCTGCCACAGCAGCTTCAGCGCGCCGGGCATGGTGCCGGCAGCGCACATGGCGATGGCGGTTTCATCCGTGGCGCGCTGGACGGCGCCGATGACTTCGGCGTCGATTGGCAGGTCGCCGGGCGCGCGGTTGCGGTCGCGGCAATGGTCGGTGACGGCGTCCAGCCAGGCCTGGCGCGCGGCAGCGTCGACATGGGTGAACCGGGTGTCGCCCAGTTGGGCCGACAGCTGTTCCAGCGCGGTTTTCGCGTCGCCCATCACCGGCAGCGCGCCATGTTTCGCGGCGTCATAGGCTGCTACGTTGATCGACACCAGCCGGCGGTTCGGGTTGGAAAACAGTGCCCAGGACCCGGTGGTGAAATCCTGGAACCGCGTGCCCACGCCGATCACCAGATCTGCCTCGGCCGAGACCGCGTTGGCGGCGGCCGAACCGTCGACGCCCGAGGCGCCGAAGTTCATCGGATGGCTTTGGGCCAGTGCGGATTTCCCGGCCTGGGTTTCGACGACGGGGATGCCGTGGGTGGTGGCGAAATCCGCCAGCGTGTCCTCGGCCTGCGAATAGATCACGCCGCCGCCGGCCACGATCACCGGTGTCTTCGCGGCCTTCAGCAATGTGATCACATCCTCGATCTCGCGCGGATCGGGCTGCGGGCGACGGATGCGCCAGACCTGTCTGTCAAAGAATTCCTCAGGGTAATCATAGGCTTCGGCCTGCACATCCTGACAGAAGGCCAAGGTCACCGGCCCGCAGGTGGCGGGATCTGTCATGGTTGCCAGCGCGCGCGGCAGGGCCGTCAACAGCTGTTCGGGCCGCACGATCCTGTCGAAATAGCGCGACACCGGGCGCAGGCAGTCGTTGGCCGAAACGGTGCCATCCTCGAAATCCTCGACCTGCTGCAGCACCGGATCGGGGCGGCGGTTGGCGAAGACGTCGCCGGGGATCAGCAGGATCGGCAGGCGGTTCACATGTGCCAGCGCCGCCGCCGTCACCATGTTGGTCGCCCCCGGCCCGATGGACGACGTCACCGCCATGGCCCGCGTGCGTTTCCTGGCCTTGGCATAGGCAATGGCGGCGTGCGCCATGGTCTGTTCGTTCTGGCCGCGCCAGGTCGGGAAATCCTGCCGGGCCTTTTCCAGCGCCTCGCCCAGGCCCGCCACGTTGCCATGGCCGAAGATGCCCCAGATGCCTTCGATGAAGCGATCTCCGTCCTCGGTCATCTGCGCGGCCAGCCATTTCACCATGGCCTGCGCGGCGGTCAGTCGGATCGTCCGGGTCATGCCCTGGCTCCCATCTTTTCGGTGATCCCGGCGCGTGCCGTATCCCAGATTTCGCACAGGCGCGCATAGCGGTCGCTCATGCGGGTCACGGCGGTGGCGTCGTCGATCTCGCCCGTCATCCAGGCGCGGGCAGCGTCGCCGAATATCGTCCGGCCGACGGCAAACCCCTTGACCAGGTCGAACCGCGCGGCGACGGCAAAGCTTTCGGCCAGTTCGGCCTCGGGCGCGTCGAGGCCCAGGACGACGATGCCGCGCGTATGGCGGTCGTGGTCCTCGATGGCGGCGACGGCGTTGGCCCATGCGGCGTGCGTGCGCAAGGGTTCCAGCTTCCACCAGTCGGGGTAGATGCCGGCGGCGTAGAACTGGCGGATCAGGGTGGCGGTGGTGGTGTCGTCGGTCGGGGCGACCTTGGAGGGGATGATTTCCAGCAGGAATTCCAGGTTGTTGCGGCGTCCGGCGGTGAACAGCCGTTTCACCGTCTCTTCCTGCTGTTGGCGCATCTTGGGCGCGTCGCCCGGGTGGCAGAAACACAGCACCTTGATGACGTTCTCGCGCGCCCATTCCACCAGCATGCCGCAATCGGCGCCCAGTTCGGGTTCCAGCGTCAAGGGCCGCGAACCCGGCCATTCGCAGGGCCGCCCGATCCACAGCCCCGTGCCGCTGGCCCGGTGCAGCGCCGAGCGGCCGATGCGGTTGTCGCACAGGATGCCATAGCCGGGCGCGCCGCCCTGCACCGCCAGTGCCGCATCAAGGCACAGCTCCTTGAACTTGCTGCCCTTTTCTGGGGTAAAGCCCGCCATCTCCTCAAGCTGGACGCGGTGGTCGAAGGCGAATACCCGCATGGTGGACCGGTCGCCGCTGGTGCGGGTGTGGCGGGTTGTCGACCAGTGGATCTGTTCCAGCTCGGGATCGTTGCGCAGGTCGGGGCGCTTGACGCCGCGGGCCAGGAAGAAGTCCAGTTCTTCAAGCGAGGGATAGGCCGGGGTGCAGCCATGGCGCGACACGGCGAAGGCCCCGCAGGCATTGGCGAATTTCAGGGCCATGGGCCAGCCGCGGTCTTCCATCCAGCCCTTCAGGAGCCCCGAGAAGAACCCGTCGCCCGCGCCCAGAACGTTGAAGACCTCGATCGGGAAGCCCTGGCCGGTCTGGCCGTCGTCAAGGCTGTCGGGCACCTGGCCTTCGAAGGCCGCCGCGCCCAGGGCGCCGCGTTTGCAGACCAGCGTGGCGGCGGAGTTTTCCCGCACCCGGCGCAGCGCGGCGAGCGTGTCGGTGGAGCCTCCGGCGATGTGGAATTCCTCTTCGGTTCCCACGATCAGGTCGAAAAGATGCAGCGTCGCCAACAGCTTATCGGTCACCTCGGCGCTTTCCACGAAACGGCTTTCGCCGTCGCCATGGCCCGCCACCCCCCACAGGTTCGGGCGATAGTCGATATCCAGCGCCGTGCGCAGCCCGTGTTTCCGGGCGATGGTCAGGGCCTTGATCACGGCGGCGGCGGTGCGCGGATGGGACAGGTGCGTGCCGGTCACCACCACGGCGCGGGCGCGGGTGATGAAGGCCTCGTCGATGTCGTCCTCGCACAGGGCCATGTCGGCGCAGTTCTCGCGGTAGAAGATCAGCGGGAACTGTTCGCTGTCGCGGATGCCCAGGATCACCAGCGCGGTCAGCCGGTCGGGGTCGGTTTTCACCCCGTCGGTGCACACACCTTCGCGGGCCAGCTGTTCGCGGATGAACCGGCCCATGTGTTCGTCGCCGACCCGGGTGATCAGGCCGGTCTTCAGGCCCAGCCGCGACGTGCCGCAGGCGATGTTGGTGGGCGATCCGCCGATGTATTTCTCGAAGGACCCCATGTCCTCCAGCCGCCCGCCGATCTGCGCGCCGTAAAGGTCCACGCCCGCCCGGCCGATGGTGATGACGTCGAGATCCTTCATGGTTGCTCTCCCAATGTCACGCCAGGGTCACGGGGCGGCCCTGCGAGGCCGCCATGGCGTGGATGATGCGTTCGATGGTCAGGCCGGCGGCGAAATCCGGGCCGGCGTTCGGGGCGCCCGCGATCGCGGCGCACAGGTCGCGGGCCTCGATCACCTTCTGTTCGTTGAAGCCGAAGTTGTGGCCCGGTGCCGGGCAGAAGGCGGCGAATTCGGGTTGATCGGGGCCGGTCAGGTGGCGGGTAAAGCCCGCCTCTCCGGCGCGGTGCAGCCAGAGTTCGTTCATGTTCTCCTGGTCGAAGACGATGGTGCCGTCCGATCCGTGGACTTCCCATTGCAGGCGGCACTTGCGGCCGCGCGCCACGCGCGACGTGGCAAAGGAGCCCTGCGCGCCCGAGGCGAAGCGGATCAGGGCCAGCGCGCTGTCGTCGTTTTCCACCGGCTTCATCCCGTCGCCCGAAGGGCGTTTGGGGATCGAGATCTGGGTCATCGCGGTCAGTTCGGCGACCGGGCCCATCAGCGCGACCATCTGGCTGACCAGGTGGCAGCCCAGGTCGCCAAGCGCACCCAGCCCGCCGCCCGCATGGGTCATCCGCCAGGACCAGGGCAGGGTCGGGTCGGCGGAATAATCCTCGTCGTAGACACCGCGAAACGCCTTGGGCACACCGATGTCGCCGGCGGCGATCATCGACAGCGCCGCCTTGAAGGCCGGGTTGCGCAAGTAGTTGTAGCCCAGCATCGTCACCTGCCCGGGGTGGGCGGCGGCCAGCGCGGCCATGGCTTCGGCGTCTTCCAGCGTCAGCGCCATGGGCTTTTCCAGCCAGACGTGTTTGCCGGCGGCCAGCGCCGCTTCGGCCATGGGGCGGTGCATGCCGTTGGGCGTGGTGATCGAAACCACATCGACAGCCGGATCTGCGACGGCGGCCTGCCAGTCGGTTGTCGCGCGGGCGAAACCGAACCGGGCGGCATGGGCCGCGGCGGCCGTATCGGTCGCATCGCAGAGGATTTCCAGCCGGGGCCGCGCGCCGCCATAGACGGTGGCCACGTTGTTCCATGCCATCGCGTGGCACTTGCCCATGAAGCCCGTCCCGATCAGGGCCACACCAAGCGGTTTGTCTGGCATCGACATGTGCTGTCCTTCAAAGCGCATTTGGCGCGAAACATCCCCGGTGGCGGACGGCACCCGAAAGCGCCGCCCGCCGGGGGGAGGAACCTAGATCGTGCCGCCGAGCGAGCCTTCGAGTTCGGCCAGTTCCTGGCCGCCGGCCATCAGGTCCTGCAATTCGGCGGCGGTGATGTTGCCCTTGACGGCGGTGCCCAGCGTCTGGCCCCGGTTCAGAACGGTGAACCGGTCGCCCACGGCCATGGCGTGGCGGACATTGTGGCTGATGAAGACGACGCCGACGCCCTGCTTGCGCACCCGGTCGATGGTCGACAGCACGTTGGACGTCTGGCGCACACCCAGCGCGGACGTGGGTTCGTCGAGGATCAGCACCTTGGCACCGAAATGCACCGCGCGGGCAATGGCCACCGTCTGGCGTTCACCGCCCGACAGCGTGCCGACCGCCTGGTCGGGCGCGCGCAGGTTGATGCCCATCTTGCGCATCTCCTCCATGCAGATCTCGTTCGCGTGCTGGACGTCGAACCGCTTGGCGATGCCCTTCCCCTTGGTGGGTTCGCGGCCCATGAAGAAGTTCCGCGTCACCGACATCAGGGGGATCATGGCAAGGTCCTGGAACACCGTGGCGATCCCGGCCTCCATCGCTTCTCGCGGGCTGTCGAAGGTGGTGGGCTTGCCTTCGACATAGATCTGGCCCGAGGACGGTTTGTGCACGCCCGACATCGTCTTGATGAAGGTGGACTTGCCCGCGCCGTTGTCGCCCAGAAGGCAATGGCATTCGCCCGGTGTCACATCGAAGGTCACCCCGTTCAGCGCGATGACATTGCCGAAGTGCTTCTTGATGTTTTCCATGTGGATGATCGGGTTGGTCATCTTACCGTTCTCCCGTCACGCGCTTGCGGATCTCGTTGTTGAAGACCACGGCCAGCAGAAGCATGCCCCCCAGGAAGACCTGGAACCAGTCCTGGTCGAAATCGGTGTAGGTCAGCCCGATGGTGACCATGCCGAAGATGATCGCCCCGAAGAAGGCGCCGATGGCCGACCCGTAACCGCCGGTCAGAAGGCAGCCGCCGATGACGGCCGTGATGATTGCCTCGAATTCCTTCTGGAAGCCGCGGCGCGCATCGGTGGACCCGGCGTCGACCACGGTGATCACGGCGACCAGCGCTGCGGCGCAGGCGGTCAGCATGAAAAGCGAGATCTGCACCTTGCGCACCGGCACGCCTGAATTCTTGGCCGCGTTGGTGTCGCCGCCGGTGGCGAAGATCCAGTTGCCCACGGGGGTGCGTTGCAGGATGTAGGTGGCCACGAGCGCGAAGCCGATGAACCACAGGATCTCGACCGGGATGCCGGGGACCTTGGGGGTGCCGGACTTGAACGTGTCGATGATGCCGTGCGCGGCCAGCCAGGTGAACAGCCCGCCAAAGGCATCGCCCGAGAAGAACGGCGCCAGCCAGTCGCCTTCGACCGCTTCGCGCACGCCGCGCAGCTGGGTGGACCCGCCGGTAAAGACCTTGAGCCCGACCAGCGTCGCGCCGCGCAGGATGAAGAGCCCGGCCAGCGTCACGATGAACGACGGCAGCCCGGTGCGCAGGACGATCATGCCGTTGACGGCGCCGATGCAGGCGGCGAAGGCCATGGTCAGGGGAATGGCGAACAGCAGCGGCAGGCCGGCGTTCACGGTCAGCACGCCGAAGATCATGCCGGCAAAGGCCACCATGGACCCGATCGACAGGTCGAATTCACCGCCGATCATCAGCATTGCAGCGGCAATGCCCAGGATGCCCAGCTGCGCCGAGGGCGTCATGAAGTTCATGATGCCCGACAGGGTGAACATCGAACTGTCGGCGGTGGTCAGGAAGAACAGGGTGACGAGAACCACGCCTCCGATGGCACCCAGTTCAGGTTTCTTCATGAGTTTTGTCGTGAAGGATTCCGTGCGTACGCGCTCGTCGTCCTTATCTGTGGTCTCGGCAGACATCGGCCCCTCTCCCGTTCGGTGGACGGGCCGCGCGGCATGCGCGACCCGGAGTGTTTCCGCGCGTCAGCGAATGCCCTGGCCGGCCAGGTCGATCACCTGTGCCGCGGTGTCCTGGGTCACCAGGTTCGGACCCGACGGCACGTCGCCGCCCGGGACCAGCCCGTATTCGGCGTTCAGCGCCAGGAACACCACCGGCAGGTAGCCCTGCAGGAATTGCTGCTGATCGACGGCGAAGGCGGCCTTGCCGTCGGCCACGTCCTGCAGGAAGCCGGCGGACAGGTCGAAGGACGCCACCAGAACGTCGTCCCGGCCGATCGCCTGAACGGCTTTCACGGCGGGTTCCCCCACCAGCGGCGCGCTCAGGCCCAGCACGGCGTTGACGTCGGGGTCGGATTCCAGCGCGGCGCGCACCTTGGCTTCCACCTCTGCCGGGTCATTCATTGTCGGGATCACGTTGACCTCGTTGCCGAACCCCTCGGCGAAGCCCGCGCAGCGCTGGTCAAGCGAGACGTTGCCGACCTCCTGGTTCACGCAGATGCCCTTGGTGCCGCCCATCTCGGCCAGCTTTTCGCCGGCGGCCTTGCCGGCATCGAATTCCGATTGGCCCACGTGCAGCAGCGCGCCCAGGTCGTGCGACACGTCACCGCCCGAGTTCATCGAGATCACCGGAATCCCGGCTTCGACCGCGCGCTGGATCGATGGCCCAAGCGCATCGGCGTCGGGTATCGAAACCACCAGCCCGTCGGGCTCCTGGTTGACGGCGGCGTCGATCATCTGGCTCATCTGGACCATGTCGAAGGTCTCGGGCGACCGGAAGTCGACGTTCGCGCCGGTGTCCTCGCCCGCCTTCTGCACGCCGTTCTTGACCACCGACCAGAACGGATCGTTGGCCTGGCCGTGGGCGACGACGATGATGTCGGTCGCCAGCGCGGGGCCGGCCGCAGCCATGATGGCCGCCGTTGCGACGGACGCGATGAGTTTTTTCATTGGGTTTTCCCTCCCTAGGAAATTTGAAGCGTCGGCCGGATGGGCCGCGCCGTGAAACGGCACCCGTGGTACCGAATGGATGACCCTGTCCCGACGAAACTCCCCTTGCGGCGGGACAGGGGGATGATCCGGTCAGGCCGTGACGGTGACGGCCTGGCCTGTCTTGGCGGATTCGGTCGCGGCCTCGGCCAGCGCCAGCGCTGCGATCCCGTCCTCAAGCGTGACGGGCACCGGTTTGCCATCCAGGATCGCCGCCACGAAGGCGTCCCATTCGGCCACGTAGGCCGGCATGTAGCGTTCCAGGAAGAAATACGTGGGCTTGGCCGATACGACGCCCTGAACGGTGGATTTCACCAGCGTGTTTTCCAGCATGTTCTCGGCCTGCAGCAGGCCTTCGGATCCCAGCAATTCGACCCGCTGGTCATAGCCGTAGACCGCGCGGCGGCTGTTGCGGATGACGGCGATCCGGCCGTCGGCATAGCTCATGGTGACGACGGCGGTATCGACGTCGCCGGCGGCGCCGATCGCGGGATCGACCACGGCGGAGCCGACGGCGCGGATTTCGACCGGGGTATCGCCCATCAGGAAATTCGCCATGTCGAAGTCATGGATCATCATGTCGCGGAACAACCCGCCCGACACCTTGATGTAGCTGACCGGTGGCGGGCCCGGATCGAACGAGGTGACGGACAGCAGTTCCGACTTGCCGATCTCGCCGTTCAGGCTGGCGGCCTTCATGGCCGCGAAATTCGGATCGAAGCGGCGATTGAAGCCGATCATCACCGCCTGCCCGGTGGTCTTTACCTTGGCCAGGCACGCCTTGGCACGCTGCAGCGACAGGTCGACCGGCTTTTCGCACAGAACGGCCTTGCCGGCGGCGGTGGCGGCCTCGATCAGGTCGGAATGCGTGTCGGTCGAGGTGGCGACCAGCACCGCGTCGATCGACGGATCGCCCAGGATCTCGTCCGAACTGCGGGCTTCGGCACCGTATTTGCCCGCAAGCGTCGCGGCGGCATCGGCCACCACGTCCGAGACGGCGACAAGTGTCGACCGGGGGTTGGCCGCGATGTTGACCGCGTGCACCTGACCGATGCGTCCCGCGCCCAGCAAACCTACCTTGAGCATGAATTCCTCCCACTTCCACGACTCCCTCCAGAGCCGCTGCACTCATAGGCATACAAGCTTTGCACGCGCGTGCAAGACATTTTTGCACGCGCGTGCAAAGATCGTGCAATGGCGCCGATTTCACGCTAGAAGGAAATGAAAAGCGCGTTATAAGCGCGATCCGGCCCAGACGATGACCCCAGGGAGGACCAAGGCGTGAGCGACAAGCCCCTGCCCGAAAACGTGACGGCGGACGACGTGGCAGCGGCGGCCGGCGTGTCGCGCTGGACGGTGAACCGTGCCTTCAAGAAAGAGGCGTCGATTTCGCCCGCGACACGGGAAAAGGTGATGAACGCGGCGCGGGCGCTGGGGTATCTGCCGGATCTGCGGGCGGCGGCGCTGGCTTCGACCCGGTCCAACCTGGTGGCCCTGCTGATTGACGATTTCGCCAATCCGCACAAGCTGGTGATGCTGGAACGCCTGACCCGCGCCCTGCGCAGCCGGGGCTGGGACATGCTGCTGGTGAACACGCTGGACCGCGAAGACACCGAACCGGCCCTGATGAACGCCAGCCAGCGGCGGGTGGATGCCACGATCCTGATCGGGATCCAGTTCGACGACGATGTCCTGACCGCGGCGCATTCGGCGCGCCGCTTCAAGAAGCTGATCATCTTCGCGCGCACCTCGGCCAATCCCGACACGATATCCATCGCTGTCGACGACATCGCCGCAACGCGCGAAATCGCGCAATACGTGATGGATCGCGGCTATCGCAAACCGCTTTACCTGGCCGGTCCGCGCACCGTGTCGGCGCACCTGATGCGCAAGGAGACCTTCATCGAGGTCTGGAAGAACCATTTCGGCGTCGAACCCGCGTCGGTCCCCGTGGCGTCCTACGATTCCGTGCTTGCCTCGGAGGTGGTGACCGAAACACTGCGCGCGCGGGACGTTTCCGATTATCCCGACATCATCGTCTGCGAGAACGACGCGCTGGCGCTTGGTACGATCGACACGATCCGGCACGAATTCGGGCTGCGCGTGCCAGACGACATCGCCGTCATCGGCTTCGACGACGTGCCGCAAGCGGCCAGCCCGAACTATCGCCTGACCACCTATCGCCAGCCGCTCACCGACATGGCGAATTACCTGGTCGACGTGCTGGAAAGTTCCGAGTCGACGATCCGCGACCGGACCTTCCGGGGCAACCTGGTGATCCGCGAAAGCGCCTGATCGCGGGGCGGAACGGGTTTCCGGACTTTGGATGCGGGGCATCGGGTGCAAGGGCCCGCGCGGGGCGCGCACATTTCATGAGCAGCTTTCAGAATCTTGATCATACGCGGGAAATCTCGTTGGGCTGCCAGCGATCTTTGCCCGGCCCGGCCGACCCATGGCTTCTGTCTCTATACCACTGAAAATCCTTGTATAATAGGATACAAGCAACGCGCCCTGTCGATCCATCGCACCTGGCAGGCCGTGATAACCGTATTCCCGGACGCAAAAAATTGTTTGTGTACTTTCGGTTTTTCCGCTCGGATCGGGCCTGTCCCCGCATCCTGCGGGGTGCAAGCAGATCGCCGGCCTGTCAGACATTGTCAGACAAGCGCGGCACATGTCACCGCAAGCAGAAAAGGGGAACTGGGCAGATGCTGGACGGGTCACGCCGGATGCACCTGGTCGCTTACCTCAAGACCGGCCCCACCGCGCGCCATGTCGGCGGCTGGCGCCACCCCGAGGCGGTGCTTGACGATTTCCTGACGCCGCAGCGTTATGCCGACACGGCCCGGATGCTGGAGGCGGCGAAATTCGACGGCTGCTTCTTTGCCGATCTCTTCGGGCTTTACGACATCCACCGCGGCAGCCACGAGGCCTACGTGCGCCATGGCGGGCAGGTCAGCTGGCTTGATCCCAAGGTCGTGCTGCCGGTGATGGCGGGCGCGACGACGCACCTGGGTCTGGGCGCCACCCTGTCGACCACCTTCCACATGCCCTATGAACTCGCCCGCTGGCTGGGCTCGCTTGACGTGATGAGCGGCGGGCGGGTGGCCTGGAACGTCGTGACCTCGGCCACCGACCTTGAGGCGAAGAACGCCGGGATCGACCGGCTGCCGGACAGGCAGGAACGCTATGATCGCGCCGACGAGGTGCTGGAGGCCTGTTTCAGGCTCTGGGACAGCTGGGACGAGGATCCGTTCATCCTGGACAAGACGGCCGGGGTCTTTGCCGATCCGGACAAGGTGCACTACGCCAATTACGAAGGCCGCTACGTGCGCACGCGCGGGCCGCTGTCGGTGCCGCGGTCTGCGCAGGGGCGGCCGGTGATCATGCAGGCCGGCAGTTCGGACCGGGGCCGCGATTTCGCCGCCCGCTGGGCCGAGGCGATCTTTACCGCCCATCGCGGGATCGCGGACATGCAGGCCTTTTCCACCGATATCCGCACGCGGATGGCCGACCTGGGGCGCGACCCCGGTGACGTCAAGATCCTGACCGCCACCTCGGTCGTGCTGGGCGAAACCGAAAGCATCGCGCGTGAACGGGCCGACTACCTGGCAAGCCTGGTAGAGCCGGAACTGGCGACCGCCAATTCCTCAAGCCGCCTGGGCGCCGACCTGACGAAACTGGCCGAAGGCAGGTCCTTGGCCGACCTGCAGGGCAACCAGGGCATCAAGGGATCGCAACTGCTGCTGGAACAGACCATGAAGGCCGAAGGCGTCAGCCTGGCGCAGGCAGCGGCGGGTGCCGGGCAAAGCGAGATCGTCGGCACGGCGGAAACCGTGGCGGACCGGCTGGAAGAGATGTTCGTGTCGGGCGGCTGCGACGGCTTTGTCGTGGCGCCCACCTATCACCCCGGTATGTTCGAACAATTCTGCCGCTCGGTCGTCCCCGAGCTGCAGCGCCGCGGCTTGTTCCGCACCCAATACCGTGCATCCACCTTGCGCGGCAATCTTCGTGACGGATGACACCGTCGCGTCCAACAGGGACGGCGGCCCCGGCCGTCCAAGCAAAGGAAAGTCAGACATGAAATTCGCCTCACTCACCTCGGGACTGGCCGTTCTGGCCATCGCCTTTGCCGGCGCCATGGCGCAGGCCGAAGAGATCGCCGTGGTGTCCGAAGCCCGTGACGCCCTGCCCGACGACATCAGGGACGCCGGTGTCCTGAACATCGCGACCTCGCTGCAATGGGCGCCCTTCGGCTTTACCGACGAAAGCGGCGAACCCGAAGGCATCGACCTGCAGCTGATGACCCTGCTGGCGGCGAAACTGGGGCTGGAAGCGCAGTTCAACGACATCAAGTTCCCTTCGATCGTGCCCGGCGTGCAGACCGGCCGTTATGATGCCGGGGTCAACCAGATGGGCATCACCGCCGAACGGTCCGAAGTCGTGTCCTTCGTGCCCTACTTCAATTCGAAATACGGCCTGCTGGTGCCCGCCGGCAAATCCGACACCGACATCAACGACCTTTGCGGCCTGAAACTGGCGCTGACGCAGGGCTCCAGCCAGATCGCCATCGCCGAGGAACTGTCGGCCAAGTGCGAAGCCGACGGCAAGACGCCGATCGCGATGGATTTCTACCCGAACTCGGCCGACACCTACATGGCCGTGGCCAACGGCCGGGGCGATGGGTTCCTGACCGCGCGCGCCGTGGGCGTCTATACCGCGCAGCACAACGACAAGCTGGAAATGACCGACGGCATCCTGGACGGGCGCAGCTCGATTTCCGGCATCGTGGTGGGCAAGGATGACGCGGCCCTGCAAAACGCCCTGACCCTCGCGCTGGTCAGCGCGATCAACGACGGGACCTATGCCAAGATCCTCGACAATTTCGGCGTGCCCGAAGGCATCCTGACCGTCGAGCAGGTCGAGACCCCGCCGAGCTTCTGACGCTGGCCCTGAACAGGCATCCTGATAACGAAAACCGCTTCGGACGGCCGTCGGGCCGCCCGAACGACAGCAAAAGGACAAGACCCAGATGACCATGGCGCCGCCGAGCGATGGCACGCAGGACCGCACGGGCGGCGTTCCAAGGGACGTGCCGGCGATCCTGAAACGCAGCAACCCCTGGCGCTGGCTGGGCGTTGCGGTGGTCGTGCTGGTGCTGGCCTGGATCGCCTTCCAGATCCTGACCAACCCGGGTTTCGAATGGGACGTGGTGGGCAGGTACATGTTCCACCCCAGCGTGCTGAAGGGCGTCGGCACGACGCTGTGGCTGACCGCGCTGGTGATGATCATGGGGATCCTGCTGGGCATCGTGATCGCGGTGATGCGGCTGTCCTCCGACAGGATGCTCAGCGGCACCGCCATCGCGTTCGTCTGGTTCTTCCGGGGCACGCCGGTGCTGGTGCAACTGGTCTTCTGGTACAACCTTGCCGCCATCTTCCCCGATATCTCCCTTGGCATCCCCTTCGGCGGCCCGAAAGTCTTTGAAATCTCCGCGACCGTGGCGATTTCCTCCTTCACCGCCGCCCTGCTGGGGCTGGGTTTCAACGAAGGCGCCTACATGGCCGAAATCATTCGCGCCGGTCTGACGTCGGTCGATCCGGGCCAGACCGAGGCGTCCAAGGCGCTGGGTCACAAGCCCTGGCAGACCTTCCGCGTTATCGTGCTGCCGCAGGCGATGAAGGCCATCATCCCGCCCACCGGCAACCAGGTGATCGGGATGCTGAAATACACCTCGCTGGCCTCCGTCGTGGCATTGGGAGAGCTGATGCATTCGGTCGAGACCATATACTCCCGCACCTTCCAGACCATGCCGCTGCTGATCGTGGCCGCGCTGTGGTATCTGATCCTGGTCTCGATCCTGTCGGTCATCCAGTACTACATCGAACGCCACTATTCGCGCGGCTGGAAGATCCAGTCGAACACGGCGGCCTGAGGAGATGCGCGACATGGAGACCAACGAACCGCTGATCCGCGCCATCGACATCTGGATGAACCGGGGCGAGAACGTCGTGCTGAAAGGCGTCTCGCTTCAGGCGCAAAAGGGCGAGGTCATCGCGCTTCTGGGGCCTTCGGGTGCGGGCAAGTCGACGTTGCTGCGGTGCATGAACGCCATCGAACTTGCCGACCGGGGGCTGGTGGTGCTGGACGGCGAGACCATCGGCTGCACCAGGGTGGGTGAGGAATACTACCGCCTGCCGGAAAGGGAGCTGAGCCGCCAGCGGGCCGAGATCGGCATGGTGTTCCAGAACTTCAACCTGTTCCCCCACATGTCGGTGCTGGAAAACATCATCGACGCGCCGATGCGCGTGCGTCGCACGCGCAAGAAAGAGGCCGTCGCCAAGGCACACGAACTGCTTGCCCGCGTGCGGCTGTCGGACAAGGCCGACGCCTATCCCCGGCACCTGTCGGGCGGCCAGCAGCAGCGCATCGCCATCGCGCGGGCGCTGGCGATGAACCCCAAGGTGATGCTGTTCGATGAACCGACCTCGGCGCTGGACCCGCACCTGACCGACGAGGTTCTGGACGTGATCCGCGAACTGGCCGAAACCGGGATGACCATGATCATCGTCACCCACGAGGTCCAGTTCGCCCGCGACGTGGCGCACAAGGTCGCCGTGATGGGCGACGGCACGATCATGGAAATGGGCCCCCCGGACGAGGTGCTGCGCGCGCCGAAAGACCCGCGCGTGCAGGAATTCCTGGCCCGGTCCCTGAAGGAGATGAACGCATGACCACCGAAGACTGGCTTTTCGTGATCGACATCCAGCCGGCGTTTTCCGACCCGGCCAGCCCGTGGTTCTGCGCCGCGCTCGACGCGGCCAAGGCCAATATCGCCCGCCTTCTGCCCGCCTACGGCGACCGCGTGCTGTTTTCGCGCTTTGTCCCGCCGGAACAGGTGTTCGGTGCCTGGATCGAATATTACGACACCTGGGCCTTTGCGCTTCCCCCCGAGGCCAAGCCGCTGTGGAGCGTGGACGAACCCTGGGGCCATTACCCCAGCATGCAAAGCCACACGCTGTCCAAGTGGGTTCCGGCCGCGAAACAGATGCTGCCCGAGGACGCCACCATCGCGCTGTGCGGCGTGTCGACCGATTGCTGCGTCATGTCGACGGCGCTGGCCGCCATCGACGACGGCCGCCGCGTTCGGCTGATCGAAGACGCCTGCGCCGCCGGCAGCGAAGAGATTCAGCGCCAGTCGGTCGAGCTGATGCGCCTGCGCGCGCCGATGCTGACCGTGACGGACACCCAAAAGGAACTGGCAAGGGCCGGGGCCGGGGCCGTCTGACGGCCAAAGACTGAAAAGGAATGGAAGATGGCTGAAATGATGCATCTGGGCACGATCGTCGGCGCCGCCGGGCACCACGTGGCCGGCTGGCGCATGCCGGATGCCGAATTCGGGTCCGAGAACCTCGACCTGATCACCCGCATCGTGAAGACCTGGGAAGACGCAAAGTTCGACCTGATCTTCTTTGCCGACGCCGTGAACACCGGCCTCGACGCGCACCCGACCCACATGCTGCGGCTGGAACCGCTGACGCTGCTGGGGGCGCTCTGCATGACGACGTCGCGCATCGGGATCGTGGCGACGGTGTCGACCACCTATTCCGAACCCTACAACGTCGCCCGGATGCTGGCGTCCATCGACCACATGAGCAAGGGACGCGGCGGCTGGAACGTGGTGACGGGCTCCAGCCCCGACGCGGCGGCGAACTTCGGGTCCGATCCGCATCCCGAACACGCCACCCGCTATGAACGCGCCGGCGAATACCTTCGGGTCGTCAAGGGCCTCTGGGACACCTGGGAAGACGACGCCTATATCGCCGACAAGGCCACGGGCCGCTACGTGGACGGTGCCAAGATGCACCTGCTGGACCACAAGGGCCCGCATTTTTCGGTCCGTGGCCCGCTGAACATCTCGCGCCCGCCCCAGGGCTATCCGGTGATCATGCAGGCCGGCGCGTCGGACACCGGCAAGGCTTTCGCCGCCGCCTCGGCCGAGGTCGTGTTCGCGACCCAGCAGGTGCTGGAAGACGCCGTTGCCTTCGCCGAAGACCTGCGCGACCGCACCGAAGCCGCCGGCCGCCCCCGCGACGACATCCGCCTGATGCTGGGCGTCGCCCCGGTCATCGGCAAGACCCGGCAAGAGGCGCAGGCCAAGCTTTCCGAACTGGCCGCCCTGATCGATCCGGTGACGGCGCTGCGCGTGCTGTCGGACCGGATCGGGACGGACCTGTCGGGCTATGACCTGGACGGCCCGGTGCCGGACCTGCCGCCGTCCGGCATGATGCAGGGCCATGCGGTGGTGCTGCAGGCCGTGGCGAAGAAACACGACATGACCATCCGCGAACTGCGCGATTACGCTGCCGTTTCCTCGGGCCACCGTCTGGTCTTTGGCACGCCCGAAGACGTGGCCGACGATCTGGAAACCTGGTGGCGGGCCGGCGCCTGTGACGGGTTCATCATCCTGCCGTCCTATTACATGCAGCCGCAGATCGATTTCTGCGACCGGGTGGTCCCGATCCTGCAGCAACGGGGCATCTTCCGCACCGAATACACCGGCACCACCCTGCGCGACCACCTCGGCCTCGCCCGTCCGGCGCACCCCGCCGCGGCGGCCGAAACCGAATGCGCCTGAGGCCCGCGTGTCCCTGCGCCTGACGGTGAATGGCAAGGAGGTCACGCTCGACCTCCCTCCCGGCACGACGCTTCTTGAGGCGTTGCGGTCCGATCTTGGCCTGCACGGGCCGAAGTACGGCTGCGGCCTGGCCCAATGCGGCGCCTGTTCCGTCCTGGTGGACGGACAGGTGGCGCGGGCCTGCGTCATGCAGGCGTCGTCCGCCGAAGGGCGCAAGGTCACCACGCTGGAAGGGCTGGGCGGCGATCACCCGGTGCAGCGGGCCTTCATCGACTGCCAGGCGGCCCAATGCGGCTATTGCCTGAACGGCATGATCATGCAGACCGTGGCGCTGTTGCAGGCCATCCCCAGCCCTGACGAAACCACCATCCGCCGCGCCCTTCGTCACAACCTCTGCCGCTGCGGTACGCATCTGGAAATCCTTGCCGCCGTGCGCCGCGCGGTGACGCTGACCGCCGGGGATACGCAATGAACGACGCGGCGATCACCATCTGGCGGCAGGGGAAATCCGGCGCCGAGATCCTGTTGCAGGTCGCGCCCAACGGCGATGCCACCGGTTTCAACGGCCACGTGGACCTTGGCACCGGCCTGCGCACCGCCTTCGTCCAGATCGTCGCCGAGGAACTGGACCTGCCCCCGTCGCGCGTGCGTGTCGTGATGGGCGATACCGCCCGGACGCCGGACCAGGGGCCGACCATCGCCTCGGAATCCATCCAGATCGCCGCTGTCCCCCTGCGCCAGGCCGCCGCCCAGGCGCGGGCGATCCTGGCCGACCTCGCCAGCGCCCGGCTGAACGCCGGGCTGGAGGATCTGGAATTCCGCGACGGTTCCATCGGAACCGACCAGGCGACAGCCGGCTTTGCCGACCTTCTGGCCGACGTCAGCGTCTCGGTCGAACTGGACACCGCTGCCCGGGTCAAGACGCCCGCCGAATACCGCCTTGTCGGCACCTCTTCCCCCCGGGTCGATCTGGCGGGCAAGGCCACCGGGGCATGGACCTATGTCCACGACGTCGCAATGCCCGGCATGCTGCACGGCCACGTCATCCGGCCCCCCTACGCGGGCCGCGACAGTGGCGATTTCATCGCCCGCAGCCTGCTGGAGTATGACGAAGCGGCAGTGGCGGAAATGCCCGGCTTTGTCGCCCTTGTCCGCAAGGGCGATTTCCTGGGCGTCGTGGCCCTGCGCGAAGGCCAGGCCCGCGCCATTGCCGAAACGTTGCCGGTCCGCTGGGCCACGCCCCCCGACTTGCCCGACCTGACGGACATCCCCGGCACCCTGCGCGACATGCCGTCGGAAAAGCGCATGCTGACAGACCGGGGCGACGTGGACGGCGCGCTGGCCCGGGCACAGACACGACTGACCCGCAGCTATACATGGCCCTGGAACCTGCACGGCTCCATCGGGCCGTCCTGCGCCGTGGCCGACTGGCAGGGCGGGCGCCTGACGATCTGGTCCGGCACCCAGAACCCCCACATGCTGCGCGGCGACATCGCCCAGCTGATGGAGCTGCCCGAAACCGCCGTCGAGATTGTCCGCCACGAGGCCGCCGGCTGTTTCGGTCGCAATTGCGCCGATGACGTCTGCGGCGACGCGGCGCTTCTGTCCCGCGCCGTGGGCCGCCCCGTCCGGGTCCAGCTGACCCGCGAACAGGAACACCTGTGGGAACCCAAGGGCGCCGCCCAGCTGATGGACGTCTCGGGCGGACTGGACGACACCAACACGTTCGACGTCTACGACTTTGAAACCCGCTACCCGTCGAACCGCGGTCCCAACCTTGCGCTGCTTCTCACCGGCACCATCGATCCGGCCCCGCGCCCCTGCGACATGGGCGACCGCACGGCGATCCCGCCCTACCGCATCCCCAACCTGCGCGCCGCCGTCCACGACATGGCCCCCATCGTGCGGGCCAGCTGGTTCCGGGGCGTGTCGGCCATGCCGAACACCTTCGCGCATGAATGTTTCGTCGACGAACTCGCCGCCGAGGCGGGGGAAGACCCCGTCGACTTCCGCCTGCGCCACCTGGACGACCCGCGCACCATCGACCTGATCCGGCGCACCGCCGAGGAAGGCGGCTGGGTCCCCCGCACCGGCCCGCGCCTGGCAACGGACGGCGACATCGCCCGTGGCCAGGGTTTCGCCCATGCCACATATGTCCACGGCCCCTTCCCCGGCGTCGCAGCCGCGCAGGCCGCGTGGCTGGCCGATATCTCGGTGAACAAAAGGACCGGAGAGGTCACGCTGGACCGCATCGTCGTGGCACAGGACCAGGGGCTGATGATCAACCCCGACGGCGTGCGCCACCAGATCAACGGCAACGTCGTCCAGTCGATCAGCCGCACCATGGGCGAAGACAGCCAGTTCGACCAGGCCGGATCCATCGACCGCGAATGGGGCGGCTATCCGCTCGCCCGGTTCGAGGACCTGCCCGAGGTCCGCACCCTGCTGGTCGAACGCCCCGAAGACCCGCCCCTGGGCGTCGGCGAAAGCGCCTCTGTCCCCTCGGCCGCCGCCATCGCCAACGCGATTTACGATGCCACGGGGGTCAGGATGCGCGAACTGCCCTTCACCCCCGAACGGGTCAAGGCGGCGCTGGACGGCGCGCCCATGCCAAGGGCGCTGCCCGCGCCTGAACCCGCCCCCCGCTGGAAGGGCATGGCCAAGGGCTTTGGCGCGGCAATTGCCGGCGGCCTCATGGTCGGCGCCGTGGGCTTCTCGATCAAGGCCGAGATCCCGCGCATCCCCCGACCCGACAACATCTGGTCGGCCGAAACCCTGGACCGCGGTCGCCAGCTGTTCGCCGCCGGCGACTGTGCCGTCTGCCACACGGCCGAAGGCGGCATCCCCCTGACCGGCGGCCGGCCCATGGAAACCCCCTTCGGCACCGTCCACACCACCAACCTGACGCCGGATCCCGAAACCGGGCTTGGCGCATGGTCCTACCCCGCCTTCGCCCGCGCCATGCGCGACGGCATCTCGCGCGATGGCCGCCACCTGTATCCGGCCTTTCCCTACACGTCCTTCGCGAAGATGGCCGAAACCGACCTGCAGGCGCTTTACGCCTATATCCAGTCGCTCGACCCCGTCCGCGCCAAGGTCCCGCAAGCGAAGATGATCACGCCGGTGAACCTGCGCAGCTCCATGGCGGCCTGGAACGCGCTTTACCACGATCCGGCGCCGTTCATCCCGGACCCGGTGCAATCCGACCTGTGGAACCGGGGCGCCTACCTGGTCGAAGGCGTCGGCCATTGTTCGGCCTGCCACAGCCCGCGCAACGCGCTGGGAGCCGAACGGAAAGGCGCCGCGCACCTGTCGGGCGGCGTGGTCGATGGCTGGCTGGCCCCGGCGCTGAACGGCACCGGACCGGCGCCGCTGAACTGGTCCGAAGCCGACTTTTACGATTACCTCCGCACCGGCGTGTCCATCCGCCACGGTGCCGCCGCCGGACCGATGGCGCCGGTGATCGACGAATTGACCGCCCTGCCCGACGACGATCTGCGCGCCATGGCCCACTATCTGGCGTCGACAGGCCCCGACACGCCCGCCCCCATCACAGTCGATATCACCGCGTTCGACATGGCGCTGGAAACCGCCCAGGGCCCCGCCGCCCGCCTTTTCCGGGCCAGCTGCGGGTCGTGCCACATCGCCGGGCCGGTGCCGTCAGCCACCGCCGCCCGGGTGCCGCTGGGCTTGTCGACGGCTGTGCATGCCGATCGGCCCGACAACCTGGTCCGCGCCGTGATCGACGGATTGCCCGCCACCGGCACCACGGACCCGCGCACCATGCCCGCCTTCGGCCTGGCGCTGGACGCCACCCGCATCGCCCAGATCGCCCGTTTCCTGCGCCAGACTCTGGCACCGGACAAACCGGCCTGGACCGGCGTGGACGATGCCATCGCCAGGGCCCGCGCCGCGCCCTGACCTTTGTGCTACCGGCCCCCAAACCTGCGAGACGTTCGACAAGGTCGTCCTGACCCGCACCTGCCGCGCAATGGTCAAGCAGGAACAGGCGCGCAGGCTGGTGGAACAGACACTGGCCGACCCGCTGGTCGTCAAATTCGTCGTCGAACGCGCTTGCGTCGACTGACGGTATGAACAAGGGGCCCGGGAGGTATGTCCCCCGGCCCTTTCCGCTATCGTGTTGTGCGTTCTGCGTCTGTCGCGGTGGCATCGACCTGGCCCGAGACACCGACCACCACCCCGAAGCGCTGCTTTGCCTGCTGTGGCGTGTACCGGCCCAATCGCACGTCCTCGGCCACCAGCGCGGGATCGCGGGTGAAGGGGTCGCCGTAGCCGCCGCCGCCGGGGGTGGCGACGCGGACGCGGTCGCCGGCCTGCAGGGGGATGTCCTGGGCCTTGGACAGGTGTTCCGGCGTGGTTTCCACCCCGCCCTGGGTCACCGTCACCCGGTTCACCTGCCCGTCGGCGCCGCCCAGAACGCCCTGCGGGCCGAACCGGCCGTGGTCCATCACAAAGCTGGCGCGCGCGGTGCCCTTGCGCAGCTCGACCTCGTAATCCAGCCCGAAGCCGCCGCGATGCCGCCCCGCCCCGCCCGATCCTTCGTGCAGGGCGTAGCGGTGGTACAGCACCGGGAACTGCTGCTCCATGATCTCAACCGGGGGCGCCTTGGATATGCCGATGGTCGAACAGCCGTTCGAGATGCCGTCGCCCCCGGCCCAGCCGCCGTAGCCGCCGCCGGAGATCTGGTACATGACGAAGCTGCGGTGCTCATCCGGCACCGTGCCGCCCAGGGCAAAGTTGCCCGAACTGCCCGCTGGCGCGGCGGTGACCCGGTCCGGCAGCGCCCCGGCCAGGGCGGCGAAAACCGCCTCGGCGATGCGCTGGCTGACCTCGGCCGCGCAGCCCGAGACCGGGCGCGGGTAATGGGCGTCAAGGAAGGTGCCGGTCGGGCGGATCACCTCCAGCGGTTCGAACGCGCCGGCCGAAATCGGCACGTCGGGGAAGATGTGGCGCGTGGCCAGGTAGACTGAGGACAGGGTCGTCGCCAGCACCGAGTTCATCGGCCCCGCGCAGGGCGGCGAGGAGCCGGCGAAGTCGAAGGTCAGCCGGTCGCCGGTGGCGGTGATCGAAAGCCGGATCTCGAGCGGCTCGTTGACCACGCCGTCGCTGTCCACGTAAGCGACCGATGTATAGGTGCCCTCGGGGATCTCGCGGATGCAGGCGCGCATCTGGTCGGCGGCGCGGATGCGCAGTTCGGCAATAGCGGCGCGCACGGTGTCGTCGCCGTAGCGGTCCAGCAGCCGGGTCAGCCGCGACTGGCCGACATACAGCGCGGCGGCCTGCGCCTTGACGTCACCGATGCGCTGGTCGGCGACGCGGATGTTGGAACAGATGATGCCGTAGATCTCGGGATCCAGCACGCCTTCCTTGAACAGGCGCACCGGCGGCAGGCGCAGGCCCTCCTGTTCCACCGACGTCGCCGAGGCGGAAAAGCCCCCCGGCACCGCGCCCCCGGTGTCGGGCCAGTGGCCGGTGTTGGACAGCCAGCAGAAGATCTCTCCGTCGCGCCAGAACGGCATGGCGAACCGCACGTCCATCAGGTGGGTGCCGCCCAGGTAGGGATCGTTGACGATGTAGATGTCGCCCGGTTTCGGCGCGACTGCCCGGCCATCGGCGATCCATTCGATCAGGGTGCGGGTGGAATATTGCATCGTACCCACGAACACCGGCAAACCTTGCGAGCCTTGCGCGATCAGCGAACCGTCCTCGGCGGAATAGATCCCGTCGGACCGGTCATTGGCCTCGGCGATCACCGGCGAGAAGGCGGCGCGGGAAAAGCTCAGGTCCATCTCGTCGCAGACCTGCTGCAGACCGGACTGGATGACCGACAGCGTGATCGGATCAAGGCTCATGCCGCACCTCCCAAAGTGATGATGATGTTGCCATCCGCGTCCTGCGCCGCGACATCGCCGGGTTCCAGGACGATGGTCGTGTCCATCTGTTCGACGATGGCGGGGCCGGTCAGCGTGGCGTCGCCGGGCAGGTGATCGCGCCAGTAGACGGGCGTGTCGTGCCAGCCGTCGAACCACACGCGGCGGGTGCCGGTCAGGGCCTCCGCCACGCTGGCCTTGCGCCCCTGGGCATCGATCAGCAGGCCCAGGTCGATCTCGGGGCGGCGCCCGATGACAGAGCAATTGACGTTGACCAGCGCGGGCCGGATCTCGGGCAGGTCCACCTGGAAGCGGCGATAATAGGCCGCCGAGAAGAGGCTGCGCAGATCCTCACGCGAGGGCGTCGGCGTCTCCAGCGGCACGCGCAGCAGGTGGGTCTGGCCGATGAACTGCATGTCGACGCTGGGCATGATGCGAATGTCGCTGACTTCCACCGCCTCGGCATCGATCGCTGCGGTTCCGGCCGCGATCTGCTGGGCGAACAGGACATGGACCGCGTCGATATCCACCTGGTCCAGCGGCCGGTTCACGGTGTTGACGAAGTCGTGGCGCAGGTCGGCGACCACGCATCCCAGCGCGTTGGTGATCCCCGGCCGCGCCGGCACCAGCACCCGGGGCACGCCCAGTTCGCGGGCAATGGCGCTGGCGTGCAGCGGCCCCGCGCCGCCAAAGGCGAACAGCGCGAAGTCGCGCGGGTCTTCCCCAAGGCTGACCGAGACCATCCGCACCGCATCCGCCATCTTCGCCGTGGCGATGCGCAGCACCGCCTCGGCGGCGGCTTCGGCATCCAGCCCCAGAGGCGCGCCCAGGTCGGCGGCAAAGATCGCGCGGATCTCCTCCAGCGTGACCGGCGCGGCGGAGGTTGTGAACTTGGCCGGATCCATCCGCCCCAGCAGCAGGTTCGCATCCGATATCGTGGGCCTGGTCCCGCCCCGCCCGTAACAGATCGGGCCCGGCACCGACCCGGCGCTTTCCGGGCCGACCTGCAGCAGCCCCGCCGCGTTGACCCGCGCGATCGACCCGCCGCCCGCGCCCACGGTGCGCACGTCGACCATCGGCACGTGGATCGGCATCGCGTATTCGATCTCGATCTCGTGGCTGACCGCCGGTTCGGCACCGCGGATCAGCGCGACATCGGTGCTGGTCCCGCCCATGTCATAGGTCAGCAAATCCGGGATCCCGGCGCGCCGCCCGGTATAGGCCGCCGCCATCACGCCGGACGCGGGCCCCGACATCACCGTCTTGGCGGCCTCCTTCGCGACGATCCGGGCCGAGACCATGCCGCCATTGCCGTTCATCACCAGCAGCTCGTGCCGGTATCCCCGCGCCGCCAGCTTGTCGGCCAGCCGCTCCACGTAACGCCGCAACAGCGGCTGGACCGAGGCATTGACCGCCGCCGTCACCCCGCGTTCGAACTCGCGGCTTTCCGACAGCAGCGCATGGCCCAGCGTGATGTTCTCGTTCGGCCAGACCTCGGCAGCGATCTCGCCGGCGCGCAGCTCGTGCGCGGGGTTGGCATAGGCATGCAAGAAATGGATCACCAGCGCCTCGCAGCCCTGGTCGACCAGCGCCTGCAGCGTCCCCCGCAGCGCGTCTTCGTCCAGCGCCACCAGCTCCTGGCCGCTCGCATCCATCCGCTCGGGCACTTCCATCCGCAGATCGCGCGGGATCAGCGGGCGGAAGTCGCCCTTCATCCCGTAGGCATGGGGCCGCGTCCGCCGCCCCAGTTCCAGCACGTCGCGGAAGCCCGCCGTGGTGATCAGCCCGGTGCGGCACAATTGCCGTTCCAGCACCGCGTTGGTCGTCGTCGTCGTGCCGTGCACGATCAGGTCCAGCGCGGCCACGTCCGCCCCGGCGGCGTCCAGCGCGTCCACCACGCCGGTCGACTGGTTGTCCAGCGTCGTCGCCACCTTGGCCAGGCGCACCGCCGCGTTGCGGCTGTCGAACAGCACCAGGTCGGTGAAGGTGCCCCCGACGTCGATCCCGGCGACAAGTCCCGAGGTTGCGGTCTTGCTGGTCATCGGACCCTCCTGTGCGGTCATGACACCCGGACCCGGCGCCCGTGATGGTCCCGGTCTGCCCCGGCAGCAAGACCGGCCCCGGCGGGGCTGTCAATGGTCCGCACCGCCGGGACCGGCCCGCGCCTTACATGTTCGTATACAAATGACATTGAGAGGACGATTCCCCACCCGGGCGGCTAAAAAACAGGCGACTCCGCCGCCGGCCGCGCATGCCCCGCTGGCAAAGCCGCTTTAACCGGCACCGAACCCTTGCAGCCCCCCGAAAGCTCCGGGCCGGCCGGCGAAGATCATTGACTTGGATCCGCGCCCATGGTCGCTTGTATGCGAACAAGTTTGCCGTCACATACCTTACCGCCACATTCGCCCGCCGCAGCACGCGGTCGCAGAAAGGCCAGCCAACGTGAGCGACACACCGACCATCCCGGCGCCCGCCCCCCAGAAGATCCGCTGCGATGCCTGCCCCGTCATGTGCTACATCGCCGACGGCCGCGCCGGCGCCTGCGACCGCTATGCCAACCACGACGGCCAGCTTGTCCGGCTCGACCCGCTCACCGTCATCGAGAACCGCGCCAGGACCGTGGGCGGCGCTGGCGGAGATGCAGATGGCGACATCCCCCTCGTGCCCTTCCTCGACACCACGTGGGACGGCTCCATCGTCGGCGGAGACCGCCAGTTCGTTACCGCCATCGGCGCCGGCACCACCTATCCCGACTACAAGCCCGCGCCCTTCATCGTCGCCTCGGAATACGACGGCGTCGACATGGTCACCGTGGTGACCGAAGGCATCTTTTCCTACTGCGGCGCCAAGGTGAAGATCGACACCGACCGCCACCTTGGATCGGAATGCGCGCCGGTGCGCGCCGACGGGCAGGTCGTGGGCCATGTCACCACGTCGGAATACGGCAGCCAGATGCTGTCGCTGGGCGGCGTCACCCACCTGACCGGCGGCGACAAGAAGGAAGGCCGGGTCACCTGCGCCACGCTTCTGGCGCTGTGCAACGGCGCAGCGGTCGACCTGGCCATCGACGGCGGCGCCGAGGTCACCGTGCAGGCGGGCCAGGCGCCCGTCGTCAACGGGCTGCGCGAGGAACGCATGCGCGTGGGCTGCGGATCGGCCACCGTCGGCATCTTCGCCGCGCAATGGCAGGGGCTGGTCGATGAAGTCGTCGTCGTCGACGACCACATCACCGGCGTCATGAGCGAACACCAGGCCGGCAAGGTCATCGGCTGGGAGCCCACCGGCATCAAGATCCTCGGCCGCCGGTCCACCCCGGGCCGCTACTTCCAGGTGGCCGAACCCGGCACCGGCTGGGGCGGCACCGACATGACCGACCCGCTGACCATCCTGGGGCCGTGGAACCCCAAGATCGCGCGCCCCGGATTGTCGCTGCTCATGGTCTCGACCACCGGCGAACACGCCGCGTATTACGAGCTGGACGAAGACCTTCGCCCCGTCCGGATGGAGATCCCCGACCGCCTGATCCCCTCTACCCGCCGGATCGAGGAGAACTGCGAACCGGCGCTGTGTTCCGTCCTGTTCATGGGCGGCGCGGGGGGCAGCCTGCGCGCCGGGGTCACCCGCAATCCCATCGGGCTGACCCGGTCGGTGCAGAACGCCCTGACCCGCGTCACCGTCGGCGGCGCGCCGGCCTATGTCTGGCCCGGCGGCGGCATCACCCTGATGGCCGATGTCACGCAGATGCCGTCCAATGCCTTCGGCTATGTCCCCACCCCGGCACTGGTCGCCCCGATCGAGTTCACCCTGCGCCGCGCCGATTACGAAGCGCTTGGCGGCCACATGGACCATATCGTGCCGCTGTCCGAGGCGCTGGAGGGCACCCTTGGACGGCAAAGCGATCACGTGCTCTCGGGCCGCCGCGACGTGGCGCGCGCGCCCGGCGCCCCCTGGCCCGCCCGGCCCCTGAAGGGCCCGCGCGGATGACCCGGCCCGTCGATCGCGCCCTCGCCGGGATGTCCGCAGATGGTCGCCGGCTGCGCCTGACCCACGGGCCCATCGACGTGATCCTCACCGCCGAGGGGCCCGATGCCGCCCGCCGGGCCGCCTTTGCCCGCGCCCGGGCCGCCTTTGGTCCGCTGTTGGGCGACCTTGTCACCGAACTGCCCCGGTTGCGCAGCGCCACCGGGCCCGACCTGCAAGGCCCCGTCGCCCGCCGCATGGCCACCGCCGTCGCCCCCTTTGCGCCCGCTTTCGTCACCCCGATGGCCGCCGTCGCCGGATCCGTCGCCGATCACCTGCGCGACGCCGCCCTGTCCCCGGGCCAAGACGATGACCACGGGCTGACCAGCCTCATCGTCAACAACGGCGGCGACATCGCGCTGTGGCAGGCCACCGGCCAGCTGACCGCCGCCGTCTGCGACGACCCGATATCGGGCCGCGCGGGCACCCGCATCGCCATTCCCGCCGGGTCGGGCATCGGCGGGCTTGCCACCTCGGGCTGGCGCGGGCGGTCGTTCTCTCTGGGCATCGCGGACGCCGTCACCGTGCTGGCGGATTGCGCCGCCACCGCCGACGCCGCCGCCACGCTGATCGCCAATGCCGTCGACCTGCCGGACCATCCCGCCATCCTGCGCACCCCGGCCCGCGACATCGCCCCCGACAGCGACCTGGGCGCCCGCCCCGTCACCATCGACGTCGCCCCCCTGTCCGTGCCCGACCGCCAGGGCGCCATCGACAGCGGCGCCCGCCTGGCCCAGGATTACCTGGACCGCGGCCTGATCCGCGCCGCCTATCTCTCGCTTGAAGACACCCGCGCCATCATCGCCTCCCAGACCGCCCCCCAAATCGCCTCCAAGGACGCCCTCCATGCCTGAACCCGTCATCCGCAAGACCGCCCTGCAGCTGGAAACCATCTGGCACGACGGCGGACCCACCGCCGGCACGCCCCTGAAGAAGGCCGCCGCCATCGCCGTGATCGCCAACCCCTTCGCCGGCGCCTACCACGAGGACATCGCCGGCTTCATGGACGATCTCAAACCGCTGGGCCTGCGCATGGCGCAGGACCTGATCGACGCGCTTGGCGGTGACGCGTCGGCCATCCAGGGCTATGGCAAGGGCGCCATCGTCGGCACCAATGGCGAGTTGGAACACGGCGCGCTCTGGCACGTGCCCGGCGGCTATTCCATGCGCGAAAAGATCGCCGCCAGCGCCGCCATCGTGCCCTCGACCAAGAAGATCGGCGGCCCGGGCACCCGGCTTGACGTGCCCATCACCCACACCAACGCCTCCTACGTGCGGTCCCACTTCGACGCGATGGAGGTCGGGCTGGCGGACGGACCGAAGGCCGACGAGATCGCGCTGATCCTGGTCATGTCCACCGGGGCGCGCGTGCATGCCCGCGTCGGCGGGCTGGCCCATGACGACGTCAAGGGCGAGGACGGGCTGCGCTGATGCCCGCAATGAAAGGGGCCCGGAACGGCGCGGTCATCCGCAAACTGGTGACCCTGGCCGAGACCACCGAACGCGAGATGGGCCGCCCGATTGCAGGCTGCCAGAAGGCCGCCGCCGCCGCCATCATCGCCAACCCCTGCGCCGGGCGCTACGTCGAGGACCTCTCGGAGCTGATCGACATCGGTGCCGCGATGGGCGACCTGCTGGCGCGCGAGGCCCTGGCCCTGATGCGCGTGGAGCCGTCCGCCATCCAGTCCTACGGCAAGGCCGCCCTGGTCGGCGAGAACGGCGAGCTGGAACATGCCGCCGCCCTGCTGCATCCTGCCCTCTGCGCGCCCCTGCGCGCCGTGCTCGGCGGCGGCGCCGCGCTGGTGCCCTCCTCCAAGGCCATCGGCGGGCCCGGCGACATCCTCGACATCCCGCTTGGCCACAAGGACGCGGCCTACGTGCGGTCCCATTTCGACGGCATGCGCCTGCGCATCGCCGACGCGCCCCGCCTCGGCGAGATCGTCATCGCCGTGGCGCTTGCCACCTCCGGCCGCCCCCTGCCCCGCGTCGGCGGGCTGACCCATGCCGCCGCGAAAGGCACCGACGGCCTGCGCTGAGCCTGACCCAACGCCCGCATTGCGCCCGGCCGCCCCGACAGGCTATGGCTGACGCGGATACAACCAAAAGGAGAACCCGGGTGACCGACGACATCGACCCAGCGCCCCCGGAACCCACAGCCACCACCGGGTTCGACACCCGGGGCTATGTCCTCGACGCCCAGGTCGGCTTTCTCCTGCGCAAGGCCTACCAGCGCAACTCCCTGATCTTCGCCGACCTCATCCCCGGCAGCCTTACCACCACCCAGTTCTCCGTCATGTTCCGTCTCGCCGAACAGGGGCCCATGTCCCAGAACATGCTGGGCCGTTCCGTCGCCATGGACGGCGCCACCACAAAGGGCGTCGTCGACCGCCTCGTCGCCCGCGACATCCTGCGCACAGACCCCGACCCCGATGACCGCCGCCGCTACATCGTCTCCCTCACTCCAGACGGAGAAACCCTCCTCGCACAGGCCATCCACCGCGCGCACGAGGTCACAAGAACAACACTCTCGCCCCTGAAGCCGAACGAACGAAAAACCCTTCTCAGGCTGCTGGGAAAAATTACCTGAGGAGATAGGCCGCGCGCCCAGGCATCCCCGGGCGCGCGCTGCGCGGGTCCGCGACGTTCAACCAAGTGTAGAGCAATGGGGCGATCTCACCAATTTTAGTAGATTTGTCGACAAATTCGTTAACGGCAGCAGTATTCTGTTGACCGAACCATTAATTACGCAGCGTTAATTATTGAACCTTTTCGAGATCCGAGCCGACCCAATAAGCACGTGGCGGACATCGGAGCTTGGAAGATCCGGTTCGGCCCAACATATTTGGGAGTTATACGAGGCTATGTTGGACACTCAATTTCCCAAGGTCGTGCAGGCTGCAGACGCGGTCGACCTGGGCGACTTCATCGAAACCAACGGCAACCGGATATCGGACTGGTTGAGCACACATGGCGCGTTGCTGTTCCGTGGATTTCCTGTCGACGGTCCCGAAACCTTCGAAAATGCCTGTGCCCGGTTCAGCCCGGGGTTGCAGCGCTATGTCGGCGGCGGCGCCCTGCGCAAGAATGTCAGCGGCCGTGTCTATACCTCGACCGAGATCGCGGCCGACCAGGTCATCCCGCTGCATTGCGAATCCTCCTATTTCCAGGTCCCGCCCGAACGGATCTGGTTTTATTGCGACACCCCGGCCGCGACCGGGGGCCAGACGCCCGTCGGCGACATGGCCCGGGTGCTTGAACGCCTGCCCGACGACCTGGTGCAACGGTTCGACAGCCGCGGGGTGCGGTACTTCTACAACATGCACGCCGGCAAAGGGTTTGGCCGCGGTTGGCCGGACGCCTTCGGGACCCAGGATCGGGCCGAAGTCGAAGCCTGGCTGGACGAGAAGGGGTTTTCCCATGAATGGCGCCCCGACGGACACCTTTATGCCGAGATGAACGCGCCCGGACTGCGGGTGCACGCGGGCACCGGCGTGACGGTCTGGGGGAACCAGGCGGCATCCTGGCATGTCCGGGGGCTGGGCGCCGGGCCGGCGCGGGCGATCCGGGGCGTCTACAAGCAGGAACGGCTGTTCCCCAAGCACGCGCTGTTCGGCGACGGAACCAGCATTCCGGACGCGGACATCGAAACCATCCTCGCCACGCTGGCCGAAGAAGAGGTCGCATTCGACTGGCAGGCGGGCGACGTGCTGTTGTGCGACAATCACCGCATCGCCCATGGCCGCCGCCCGTTCACCGGCGCGCGCCGTGTCCTGGTGACCCTCGCATGACCCGGGTCGCGCCGCAGGCCCTGCTGAACCTGCCCGGACATGCCACGCCCCCCGGCGGCGGCACGCGGTTCCTGCCCTGGCTGGAGGAAATGGCCCGCGCGGCCCCCACGACCCCCGCGATCGAAGGCGTCGACGGCGCCGCAATCGACCGGGCCGGGCTGCACCGGGCGGTCACCGACCTGGGCGACCGGCTTCTGGCCGTCGGCGCCGGACGCGGCCAGGTCGTGCTGAGCGACCTGGGCAACGGGCCGGATGCGCTGGTGGCCTGGCTGGGCGCGGCCAGCGTGTCGACCGTCTGTGCCATCGGCGGCGAAGAACCCGACCTGCGGATCCTCGAGCTGCTGGACATGTTCCCGGTGGCCGCCGTCATGGTGCATGGCGACCGGACCTCGCGCTTGCGCCGGCTGGCCCAGGCCCATGGACTTCCGCGCCTGATCGTGGGCACGGGCCAGGAACCGCAAAGCTGGCAGATCGAACCCGGCCCCACGACGCCCATCCCGGCGGAACCGACACGGGCCGGGGATGGCGCCGTCATCGCGATGACATCGGGCACGACGGGCATGCCCAAGGCGGTGGCCTGGTCGCAGGAAAGCGTGATGCTGTCGGCCCGGGCGCTGGCGGACTGGATGACGCTTGGCGCCGGGGATCGCAGCCTGTGCGTGATGCCGCTGTCGCACCTGCACGCATTGGTGCGCAGCCTGTTGCCGGTGATGATTGCCGGCGGCACGGCCATTTGCGCGCCGGGGCTCGACCCCGCGCGGGTGCTGGGCTGGCTGGAAACCTGCCGCCCGACGCTGATGACCGGCTCTCCGGCCGTGTTCCGAACCATTGCCGACCGGATCGAGGCGCGCGGCACCCCGCTGGACTGTCCCGGCCTGACCCGGATCGCCAGCGGGTCGGACGCGCTGGACCCGGCCAGCGCGGACCGGATTTCCCGGATGTTCGGCGTTCCGCTGGCGGAATTCTACGGCCAGTCCGAGATCGCGCCGATGATCGCCGGATCGCAAGGCGGCATCGTGGCCCGGCAGGGCGATCCCACGCTGGTCGGCCGGCTCATGGCACCCTGGACCGTCGCCTTCCGCGACGATCACGGCGTCATCCATGACGGCCCGGGCGAAGGCGAGATCCTGATCCGCGGCGGGGTGGCCAACCCTGTCATCAGCGGTCCGCCCCTGGTGCAGGGCGACTGGATCGCAACCGGCGACACGGGGCGGATGGGCTCGGACGGCGCGTTGCACATCAACGGCCGGGTGCACACGCGGATCAACCGAGGCGGCCGCAAGATCGAACCGATCACGGTGGAACTTGCGCTGGAACGCCAGCCCGGCGTGCGCGAGGCTCTGGTCTTTGCCCTGCCCGACCCGGTGCTGGGCGCTCGCGTCGCGGCGGCCATCGTCGGCGATGCGACGCCCCGGGCACTGCAGGCGGCGCTGGCCGACAGCCTGCCCGACTACATGATCCCCGACCGCATCGTCCTGGTCGATGCGCTGCCCCGCACCGAAACCGGCAAGCTGCGCCGGGACGGGGCCGACAGGCGTTTCGCCAAGGCCCTGGAAAGCGCCGCGCTCACGTCGGCCGCCCCTGCGACACAGGACCCGCTGACCACCGAGATCGCCGCGATGATGGGGCAATTGCTTGAGCTGTCCCCGTTCGACGCCGACACCGATTTCTTTGCCGCCGGCGGCAATTCCTTCGTCGCCCTGAACCTGATGCTTGAACTGCAGGACGGCTACGGCGTCGAACTCACTCCCGGTGAGCTGATCGCCAGCAGCACGGCGGTCGCACTGGCCGCCCTGGTCCGCGATCGCCAAACCGCGGACGCCGCCGCCGAACCCCAAGCCACCCGCCACCCGGTGACCTTGCGAACCGTGCAGACCGGCACGGGACCGATGTCGCTGATCCTGGCCCACGCGGTCGACGGATCGGCGCCCCATGCGCGCCCTCTGGCCCGCACGCTGGGGCCGGAATGGACGCTGCATACGCTGGAGGCCACGTCCATCGGGCGCGAACTGCCCGAGGACCGGGACACGTTGCCCGGCCTGCGCGACCACGCCCGGATCTGCGCCGACGCGATCCGCGCGGCGGGGATCGAAGGGCCCTATTGCCTGGCAGGTCATTCCTTTGGCGCCCACCTGGCCCTGGAAATCGCCCAGGCGCTGGTGGCCGGCGGCGCGGCGGTGCCCTTCGTCGGCATCCTCGATGACGAAGCGGACTGGGAAAAACGCCATTTCGCCATTCGTGCCGGCCGGCAGGCCGCGCCGGCGCAATACGCGGCCGGTCGGATGATGCTGAATTCGAACGTGCTCAGGCCCTATCCCGGCGATGCCTGGCTGTTCCGCGCCGTGGCCCAGCCCGAAAGCTGGCTGGCCGACCGCACGTTGGGCTGGAGCTGGACCATCGCCGGCACCCTGACCGAGGTCGATCTGAATTCGGACCACCTGGGCATCCTGCGGCACGGGGCGATCGAAAGGACCGCCGAGGCCCTTGCCGAAGGGATCGCCCAGGCCGTGGCGCGATACGACGCCGATGGGCACGGGGCGGTCGTGGCGCGCCACGCGGCCCTGGCCCGCAGCATCGACGCCCGTCCCGAATGCGCCATCC
Source organism: Marinibacterium anthonyi (assembly GCA_003217735.2). Classification (GTDB taxonomy): domain Bacteria; phylum Pseudomonadota; class Alphaproteobacteria; order Rhodobacterales; family Rhodobacteraceae; genus Marinibacterium; species Marinibacterium anthonyi. The sequence continues at coordinate 63,753 of CP031593.1, forward strand.
TGGTCAAGGCTTGCGAAGCGGCCAAGGACGGCGATCTGGACCAGGAGATCGGGACCTACTGGCGCGCCCTGTCGGTCGGCGCCGATCTGCCCTACTGGGCGTACCGCAACCTGGGCGACGCGCTGGTGCAAAGGGGGGACGTGGAGGACGCCGAAGAGGCCTTTCGCAAGGCCGTCGACCGCGAGGACTGCCCGATCGGCGGGTTGCGCCGGCTGTCCGCGATCCTGCGCGAAACCGGGCGCATGGAAGCCGCCGAGGCGGTCCGCCTCGGCGCCGATATCCATGATGCACCGAACCTGACGGTCAAGCGGGCGCTGGCGCAATGGGACATGGACGAAGACCGGCCCGCATGTGCGGCCGCGGCGCTGGAAGCCGCGCTGGACCTGTGGCCCGATCCGCTGACCAACCGTTTACTGATCGACAGCCTGGTCAAGTGCAACCGCCTGACCGAGGCCCGCGCCGCCGCCGAACGCGCCGTCGAATTGGAACCGGCCGCCGCCGCCGCCCGGCTGGCCCTGGCCCGCCTTCTGGAACGGTTGGGCGACCTGGCCACGGCGCTGAACGAAACCCGCACGGCGCTGTCGCTGGCGCCGTCCTATACCGCCGCCTACTGGATCCAGGCCCGGCTGCTGGACGCGCTGAACCAGCGGGCCGAGGCGATCGCTTCGGCCAAACGCGCGGTCGAGCTCAGCCCGCAGGACGCCAATCTCAAGTGGTACCTGACCGAACTGATGTCAAAGGAAGCCTGAACGAAAACGGCCCCGCCACAGGGCGGGGCCGAAACAGGTGTCATGCCCGGATCAGATCCTCGATCCGGATCGGGAAGCGGCGGATTCGCTTGCCCGTGGCGTGCCAGATCGCATTGCCGATGGCGCCCACGGTGCCGACGATGCCAATCTCGCCCACGCCCTTGATGCCCAGCACGTTCACGTGCGGATCATCCTCGTGCACGGTGATGACCTCCAGCCCCAGGACATCGGCGTTGACCGCCACGTGGTAGCCGGCGAAATCGGCGTTCACGATGCGGCCCGAGACAGGGTCATGCCTGGCCTCTTCGTGCAGGGCGAACGACGTGCCCCAGATCATGCCGCCCATCAGCTGGCTTTCGGCCAGCTTCGGGTTGATGATCCGCCCCGCCGCGAAAGCGCCGACCAGGCGCGTCACCCGCACCTGTCCCAGGTCGGGATCGACCTTCACCTCGGCAAAGACCGCGCCATGGGAATTCATGGCGAATTCCTCGCCTTTCTCGGGCGCGCGCACACCCTTGCCGTTGCCGATCACCTCGGCGCCGCCAGCCCGCAGGATGATGTCCTCGAAGGCATCGCTGCGGGTTTCGTCACCGTCGACATACAGCCGCCCGTCCCGCGCCACGAAGCTGGCGTTGCCGGCCCCGTGCAGCGGCGAATCCGGGTCCGCCGCCGCGATCTCGCCCAGCTGGCGGATCACGTCGCCGCCCGCTTCGTGCAGCGCCGTTCCGGCCGTGGCCGTATGGCCCGACCCGCCCGCGACACCGCCGTCGGGCAGCGACGAATGGCCGGCGTGGAATTCCAGCTTGTCCAGCGGCAGGCCAAGGCTGTCCGCCGCGATCTGCGCCAGCGAGGTCCAGGCCCCCTGCCCCATGTCGGCGGCCGATGTTTCCACCAGCGCCGTGCCGTCCGGACGCAGGGTTGCCCGCGCCTCGGCGGCAAACATCGGACAGGGGAACAACGCCGTGCCCATGCCCCAGCCCGTCAGCATGCCGTTTTCGTCCCGCAGGGTGCCCGGCTGAAGCGGCCGGGTCGCCCAGCCGAACCGCTCGGCTCCTTGTGCATAACATTCGCGCAGGGCCTTTGACGAATAGGGTTTGCCGGTGCCCGGCTCCGTTTCGGCGTAATTGGCCAGGCGGAAGGCCAGCGGGTCCATGCCCGCCGCCTCGGCCATCTCGTCCATCGCGCATTCCAGCGCGGCCGACCCCGACGCTTCGCCCGGGGCCCGCATCGGACCCGGTGTGCCGATGTCCAGCCGCACGCCCCGGTGCACCGACCGAAGCGCCCCGGCGGCGTACAGCCCCTGCGAGGCATTGGCCGCCGGTTCGTGGAAATCGTCAAAGCTGCAGGTGGCCGACAGGCTGTCGTGGTCGATCACCGTCAGGGCCGAGGCATCGTCGATCCCCAGTCGCAGGCGCTGGCGGGTGGTGGTGCGGTGACCGGTGGGGCCGAACATCTGCTGACGGGTCAGCATCATCTTGACCGGTCGCCCGGTCATCCGCGCCGCCAGGATGGCCAGAACGTGGGGTCCGATCGGGATCGCCTTGGACCCGAACCCGCCACCCAGGTAGGGGCTGCGCACGGTGACGTTTTCCGCCGGCACCCCGAAGAAATAGGCAAAGGCCGCGCAGGTCATGTTCAGCGCCTGGCTGGGCACGTCCAGCGTCAGCTTGTCATCATCCCATTGCGCCACGATGGCATGGGTTTCCATCGCGTTGTGGTACTGGGGCGCGGTTTCATAGGTCACGTCGATGGCGCGCGTGGCGGCGGCATGGCCGGCATCGACATCGCCATGGGTGACCCCGGCGGGGCGGCCGAAACCGCCCGGCTCGATCTCGTAGGCCTGCGCGTCATCCATCGTCACGCGCGCCGGTTCCGCGGCATAGCGCGGCGCCAGAAGGCGGGCGCCTTCGGTCGCGGCCTCGATGGTTTCGCCCAGCACCAGGGCGATGGGCTGGCCGGCATAACGCACGGTGTCGTCCTGCAGGACTTCGATCCGGAAGGAAAACATGGTTGGCTTCGCTTCGGGATCGCCCTGCAACGGGGGCCGGTTGGCGGGTGTGATCACATGCGTCACACCGGGATGCGCCTCGGCTGCCGCCGTGTCCAGCCGGGTGACCCGGCCCCGGGCGATGGTGGCCGGGACATAGACGGCGTGCAGCAGGTGCGCCGGGTTGTTGTCGGCGGCAAAGGTCGCGGCGCCTGTCACCTTGGCGACGCCGTCGCGGCGGCTGACAGGCTGGCCGGCGTTCGATCCGAATCGGATGTGTTGAACGGTATCAGGCATGGGCAGGGTCTCCGGCTTGGGTCCCGAAGGGAGAGGCAGGCAGCGCGGGCATCCGCGCCGGGGTTCCGGCGGCCGCCATCGCAAGCGCGCGGGCGGCGGTACGGCGGGCCAGTTCGACGCGCCAGTCGGCGCCGTCGGGGGGCATGGCCCCGGCCAGGGCAACCTGGGCCGCGCGTTCGAACAGGCCGGTGTCGGGGGATTGGCCCGCCAGCAGCGCTTCGGCCTCGGTCACGCGCCAGGGTTTGGGGGCAACGGCGCCCAGGGCCAGCCGCGCCTCGGCGATCCGGCCGCCTTCGATGCGAAGGCTTGCGGCGGCAGAGGATTGCGCAAAGGCAAAGGACGTCCGGTCGCGCACCTTGAGATAGCGCGAATGGGCGGCGAATTCCTCGGTCCCGGCGGGCAGGCGCAGGGCAAGGATCAGCTCGCCATGCTCAAGCGCGGTCAGGTCGCCCGCGGGATCGCCGGGCAGCACGTGCAGGTCCGCCAGCGCGATATCACGCGCACCGTCCGGGCCGATCACCTCGACCACGGCATCCAGCGCGACCAGGGGCACGCAGAAGTCAGACGGGTTGACGGCGATCTGCGCCCCGTCCGCGCCCAGCACCGACAAGGTCGCACCGCTTTGTTCGTGCTGTTCCCAGGCGAGATCGCGGAAGAAGGCATCACGCGGGTATTGCATGATGTTGCCCCCCACCGTCGCCGCGTTGCGCAATTGTCCCGAGGCGCCGGACAGCAGCGCTTCGGCCACCATCGGGTAACGCCGCGCGAAATCGGCATCGCTGGCCAGGTCGGCATTGCTGACCAGCGCGCCGATGCGGGTGGACCCATCCGCCAGCACGTCGATCCCCCGCAATCCTGGCAGTCGGGTGATGTCGATCAGGCGGCCGGGCTGCACCGCGCCGGTCTTCATCAGGTCGACAAGGTTGGTGCCCCCGGCCAGCCAGGCCGCATCGGGGGACCAGGCTTCGATGGCGTCTTCGATGGTCTTCGGCTGTACGAATTCGAAGCTTTTCATGCCGCGTCTCCCTTCGCGTCTTCCTCCATCCGGCGGGTCGCCTCCTGCACGGCCAGCGTGATGCCGTGATAGGCGGCGCAGCGGCAGATGTTGCCGCTCATTCCCTCGCGGATGCGTTCGGGGTCGTCCCCGGCAAGGCCTTCGGAAATCAGGCCGACGGCGCTCATGATCTGGCCGGGCGTGCAATATCCGCACTGGAACCCGTCGTGTTCGACGAAGGCGGCCTGCACCGGGTGCAGGTCATCGCCGGTTGCCAGGCCTTCGATCGTGGTCACATTGGCGCCATCCAGCGTGGCGGCCAGCGTCAGGCAGGAATTTACCCGCTTTCCGTTCAAAAGGACCGTGCAGGCCCCGCATTGTCCCCTGTCGCACCCTTTCTTGGTGCCGGGCATGTCCAGACGTTCCCTGAGCAGGTCAAGAAGCGTCACGCGCGGGTCATCAAGCGCGATATCGCGCTGGGACCCGTTGATGTTCAGGCTAATGGAGAGTGACATGCGTCCTCCCTTCGTGGCGATGTATTGATTGTCGGGCACTCGCACCCGGGCGGAGAAATCCGTAAGCTATGGTCAGGGTGGCATCCGCCGTTCCCTGCATGTATTTATACGGAGGCTGCCTCCGCTTTTCAAGAGGGGGGTGAAGAACCCTTGGACGTCCGCAGAAGAAAACCGCGTGCCGATGCGCTGAGAAACCGCGATCTGTTGATCGAGGCGGCCAAGGACGTGCTGGGCAAGGGGGGGCCGAACGGCAGCCTTGAAGCGGTGGCGAAGCAGGCGGGCGTGGGGATCGGGACGCTGTACCGGCATTTTCCCAACCGCGAGGATCTGTTCCACGCGGTCTTCAGCCGCGAGATCGAACAGCTGGCCTGCCTGGCCGAGGCGCTTGAGCCGACGAACGACCCCATCGGTGCGCTGCGCGGCTGGCTGCACGCCAATGTCGCCCTGATAGAGACCAAGCGCGGCATGCTGGGCGCCCTGTCGGTGGTGATGACCGAAGAAGCCAAACGGACCTACGCGGAACAATCGTTGCGCATCGCCACGGCCATCAACGCCCTGCTGGAGCGTGGCGCGCAGGCCGGCCAGATCCGCGACGGCGTGACGGCGGACGACATCATGCAGACGATGTACGCCCTGTGTTATGCCCGCGAACCGGGTCCCGAGTGGCGCGAACATGTCCTGCGGCTGCTGGACATCTTCGTGGACGGGCTGAAGCGCTGACAATCTCCGACCCTTGGCGCAGAGTGGGGCCATGACCGAACACGAACCCAAATTCCGCATCCGGGTGGTCTTTGGCCCGGGCGAGATGATCGGCCCCGGCAAGGCCGAATTGCTGGAACGCATCCAGACCACCGGATCCATCGCCGCCGCGGGGCGCGAGATGGGGATGAGCTACAAGCGCGCCTGGCAGCTGGTGGAAACGATGAATTCCATGTTCCGCGATCCGCTGGTCGAAAGCACGCGGGGCGGGGCCAAGGGGGGTGGCGCCCACGTGACGGCCGCCGGCCAGCAGGTGCTGGCCGCCTTTCGCGCGCTTGAAACCAAGGCCCGGACCGCCGGCGCCGACGAAATCAGCAGGCTGCAATCCATGCTGACCGATATTCCCGAAGGAAAATAACGCTTGCGTCCCGCGCTGTCCTGCTGCGATATTCCCGGTGAAACATATCGCTTCACGGGACGCCTTTCCATGACCTCCACGACCTCCCTTTCCGCACTTGTTCTGGCCGGTTCGCTTTGCCTGGCGCAGGCGGCCGCGGCCCAGCAGGTGACGGTGTTCGCCGCCGCGTCGATGACCAACGCCATGGCCGAGATCGAGCAGAAATTCGAAGAGGCCACGGATTACGATGTCGTCGTCTCGCTCGCCGGTTCCTCGGCGCTGGCCCGGCAGATCCAGCAGGGCGCGCCGGCGGATATCTTCATCTCGGCCAACCCCGGCTGGATGGACGCGGTCGAAAAGGACGGGCTGCTGGAAGACGGCACGCGGCTGGACCTGCTGAGCAATTCCATCGTGCTGGTCGCCGCCGGCAAGGATGCGGCGCCGGTCGATATCGCGCCCGACATGAACCTGGCGGGACTGCTGGGGGACGACCACCTGGCGATGGCGCTGGTCGATTCCGTGCCGGCGGGAATCTACGGCAAGGCATCGCTGGAAAACCTGGGGCTGTGGGACACGGTCGCGCCGAAGGTGGCGCAGGCCGACAACGTGCGCGCCGCGCTGAACCTGGTGGCCACCGGCGAAGCCCCCTACGGCATTGTCTATGCGACCGACGCGGTGGCCGAGGACAACGTGACCGTGGTCGGCACGTTCCCCGCTGACAGCCACCCGCCCATCGTCTACCCCGCCGCCGAACTGGCCGGACACGACAGCGACGCGGAAAACGCCTTCATGGACTTCCTGAAGGGGCCCGTGGCACGGACCGCCTTCGAACGTCAGGGCTTTGTCGTGCTGGCCGACTAGGGCGCGACCGCCAAGGCGCCGGCGGTGCTGCGGCTTGTCCAGTCCTGGGCATAGCCGCCCATGAGGTCACCCCGGTGTCCGATTGGCGGGTGGTCCACATCGGCCTGTGCGCCGGGCGGGATCTGGGTGCAGGCCAGCAGCGCGGCGCCCTGGCTGGTGCCGGTGGCCCCCTTCATGGCGCGCACCTCGGATCCGGTGACCGCCGCCAGCATCATCCGGTAACAGCGGTTGCGCGCGAACGGCCCTTCCAGGATCACCGGCCCGGCATGGCCGATCAGCGTCAGGCACCGGGCCGTCACCAGCGCCAGGTAGAACGCCAGCGCGGCGGCCCGTGCGCCGCCGTTTGGCTCCTCGGGCAGCCAGCGGGCAACATGACCGACGAAGGGCCCGGTTTCGGGCACCACGGCGGGCAAAAGCATGATGCGTCCGGCAAGAACCCGGTCGATTTCGGCCTCTGACGGATCGGCATAGGCGCCGCCCATGATCAGGTCGTGTTCGCGCCCGCCCATGAACCGCGCCGACGGCACCGGTTCGCCAAAGGCGTTCACGTTGATCAGCGTGTCCAGCCCCGGGTCCAGCGTGACCGGCCTGCCCCCCACCGCCATCGACACCACCCATGTCCCGGTCGAAACCACGGAAAAGGGCGCCTCGTGCCCCATCAGGTGCGGCAGCAGCGACGCGTTGCTGTCATGAATGCCGCAATACACGGGTGTCCCGGACGGTAGCCCCGTACGCGCCGCGACCTCCGGCATGACGGGCCCCAGGATATCCCCGGACGCCCGGGCCGGCGCGATCTTGTCCCCGATATCCAGCCGATCGACCAGCGATGAAAACCGCCCCTCGGACGGCACCCACAGGTCGGTGTGGCAGCCCAGCGACGTCACGTCCGTCGCCGCCACGCCGGTCAGCCGATACCCCCAGTATTGCGGATAGGTGACGATGGTCGCGGTGCGGTCCTTCAGCCCCGGATCCACGGCGAATTGCCAGTGCAACTGCGCCCCCACGTTCAGCCCCATCCCCAGCCGGGCCGAACCGGTTTCGGCGAAATCGGGGCGGATCGCGTCATAGGCGGCGGCCATGTCATCCGGGCCGGTGTGTTCGTAATCAAGGATCGGCGCCGCCAGCGACCCATCCGCCGCCAGCAACGCCGCACTTGCCCCGTGCGTGGTGATCGAAATCGCGTCTATGCCGTGTTCCGCATGAAAGCGGGCCAGCGCCTCCAGCAGGAAATTCCAATGCCCTTCCACGTCGAAATGCGGCCAGGGCGGACCGGGGCGCACGGTGTTGGGGCGAGTGACGACGGCGATTTCGGACAGATCCGCCAGGTCCACCAAGGCCAGCTTGGCATTGGTCTTGCCGATGTCGATGACGGCGACATGTCCCGTGGTCATGGCCCGGTCACTCCATGTGGAAGACGGGCGTCAGGGGCACCGCCACGGGTTCGTTGTCGGTGTTGGTCTGCATGATGTCGGCCATGTGGGCCCACCAGCGCTGCATGATCTCGGTCCCCGGCAGGGCGTCCATCCCGTGATCGTCCGTCCGCCACAGCACGCCGAACAGCGTATTGGTCTCTTCGTCCAGGTGGATCGAATAATCCGACACGCCCGCGTCCTTCAGCAGCGTCACCAGCTCCGGCCAGATCTCGTCATGGCGTTTCCTGTATTCGTCCCGGCACCCCGGGTTCAGGTGCATCTTGAAGGCGTATTTCTCCATCACCGCCTCCACTTCGCCCAAAGCCGCGGCAGCGCGATGACCCCGATCAGCAGACCGCCGATGACGATCGACATCACGATCCCCGGCACGTTCAGCAGGCCCAGCCCAAAGGTCACCAGCCCCATGACGAAGGCCGCGATGACGACGCCCGGAATGGTGCCCGACCCACCCAGGATGTTGACGCCGCCCAGCACCACCATGGTGACGACTTCCAGTTCCCATCCCATGGCGATGGACGGCCGGGTCGATCCCAGCCGCGAGGTCAGGCAGATCGCCGCCAGCCCCGACATCAGCCCCGTGAGCAGGAACAGCGTGAACTTCACCCGTTCGACCCGGATGCCGGAAAACAGCGCGCCGGTGGCGTTGTTGCCGATGGAATAGACCGCCCGGCCAAAGTTCGTCTTGTGCAGCAGCACGCCGTAGATCACCGCCAGCACCGCGAACAGCACGAATTCGAACGAGATCACCCACCAGACATAGCCCTGCCCGAAAAAGGCAAAGCTGTCGGGATAGCCGCGGAACGCCTGGTCCCCCAGCACGATGTAACTGATGCCGCGAAACAGGCTCATGGTGCCGATGGTCACCACGATGGACGGCAGGCCCATCCGTGTCACCAGCACTCCGTTGAACGCCCCGCACAATAGCCCCGCGCCCAGTCCCACCAGCACCAGCCCCGGCGTGCCGACGCCCATCTGGACGGCGGCGCCCATGGCGGTCGAGGCCAGCGCGATGATCGATGCGACAGACAGGTCGATTTCACCCGCGATGATCAGCAGCGCCATGGCAAAGGCGATCATCGCCTTTTCGGTAAAGTTGAAGGTCGCGTCGCTGAGGTTCCAGGCGTTCAGGAAATAGGGCGAGGCCAGCGAATTGGCGACAAAGATCGCCACGGCCACCAGCAGCAGCAGGCTTTCCCAGCTTTTCAGCTTTGCTTCCAGCGGCGAGCGCAGGCGGTCGGGAATAAAGCGTTCGGTGGTGGTCATGCCGCGTGCTCCGCTGATCTGAGGATGATGCGGCCCTTGGTCCGCGAGGCCCGCGCGTTGACCGCCACGGCGATGATGATCGCCCCGCCCGAGATCGCCAGCTGCCAGAAGGGCGAGATGTTGACGACCGGCAGCGCGTTCTTGATGACGCCCAGGAACAGCGCGCCCAGCAACGCGCCCCCGACCGAACCGATGCCGCCGGCGATGGAAATGCCCCCGATCACGCAGGCCGCGACCACGTCCAGTTCAAACCCGCCGGCGATGTCCACGTAGGCCACGGCATAGCGCGACACCCAAAGGTAGCCGGTCAGCCCCGCCAAAGCGCCGGAAATGGTGAAGGCCCAGAATTGCGTCTTGCCCACGTCGATGCCCGTATAGGTCGCCGCGTGGGGGTTGCCGCCGACGGCATAGACCGCGCGGCCCAGCGTCGTGCGGGTCATGACCACGGTGAACAGGATGACGGCCAGGATCGCGATCCAACTCAGCATCGGCTGGCCCAGGATCTCGGCCCTGGGGAAGGCCTTGAAGGCGGCCGACATCTCGTGGCTGTTCACCCATTTGCCGTTGGAAATCAGAAAGATGATGCCCCGGAAGATGGTCATCGTGCCCAGCGTGACAACGATGGGCGGAATATCCAGCTTCCACACCAGGATGCCGTTTACCATGCCCAGCACGGTGCCAAGCGCGATGGCCACGGCCAGGATCACCACCACCGGCACGCCCGGAAAGGCGACGTTGATCATCGCCACGACCATGCCGGTCAGCGCCAGGTTTGCGGCGACGGACAGGTCGATGCACTTGGTCAGGATCACGATCATCTGGCCGATGGCCAGCAGGATCAGCGGCGCCGTGTCGTTGAACACATGGGCCAGGTTCGACGGCGCCACGAAGGCCGGAAAGCGCGTGGCGATCAGCGCCAGCAGCACGGCGATGGCGCCGAGCAGAAGCGCTTCGCGGGAGGCCAGGAAACGGAGCATGAAGCGGCCTTTCGTCAGATGCCCGCCGCGTGGCGGACGAGTGTTTCGGGGGTCAGGTCGTCGCCACTTACCTCGGCGACCATGCGGCCTTCGCGCATGACGATGACGCGGTCGGACATGCCCAGGACTTCGGGAATTTCGGAACTGACCATGATCACCGCCAGCCCCTGTTCGGCCAGTTCGGCCATGAATTCGTGCACGGCGGCCTTCGATCCGATGTCGATGCCCTTGGTGGGCTCATCCAGGATGATGACCTTGGGCTGGGTGGCCAGCCACTTGGCAATCACCACCTTCTGCTGGTTGCCGCCCGACAGGTTGCCGACGTTGGTATCCAGCGACGCCGCCCGCAGGTCCAGCCGTTCGGTATATTCCCGGGCCAGCGCGAATTCCTCGGCCAGCCGGATGAACCCGTTCTTCGAGGTCCGCTTCAGCGAAGGCAGCGTGACATTCTGAAAGATCGGCAGGGCCGTGATAGCCCCCTGCTTGCCGCGATCTTCCGGAACATAGACGATGCCGTTGTGCACCGCGTCGGCGGGCGACCGGATCACCCGGATGTTGCCGTCGATCTTCACCACGCCTTTCGACGGTTTCGTGATCCCGAACAGCGCCTGCATGAATTCCGACCGCCCGGCGCCGACCAGCCCGTAGAACCCCAGGATCTCGCCCTTGCGCAGGGTAAACCCGATGTCGGCGAATTCGGTCGGGTGGTCATAGCCCACGACTTTCAGCACCTCGTCGCCGATATGGCTGGTCCGGTCGGGAAAGATCTGCGCCACGTCGCGGCCGACCATCATCTTGACCAATTCCGCCTCGGACACGTCCTCGATCAGCCCGTCGCCCACGAACTGGCCGTCCCGGAAGACGGTGTAACGGTCGGCGATGCGGAAGATCTCGTCGAACTTGTGGGAGATGAACAGGATCGCCTTGCCCTGCGCCTTCAGCTTGTCCACCAGCTCGTACAGCTCCTGGATCTCCTTGTGGGACAGGGCCGCCGTGGGTTCGTCCATGATCACCACGCGCGCGTCGATCGACAGCGCGCGGGCGATGGCGACCAGGTGCTTGTTGGCGATGCCCAGGTCGCGCAGGCGGTGGGTGGGGTCGATCTCGGCGCCGATGCCCTTCAGGATCTCGGCCGACCGGCTTTGCATGGTGGCCCAGTCGATCAGCCCGAACCGGGTGCGCGGCGCATGGCCCAGAAAGATGTTCTCGGCCACCGTCAGTTCATCGAACAGCACCGTTTCCTGGTGGATCGCGGTAATCCCCGCATGGGCCGCGTCCTGGGGCGAGGGAAAGCCTGTCGCCGCGCCATCCACCCGGATCGACCCGCCATCGGGCTGGTAGATCCCGGTCATGATCTTGACGACGGTCGACTTGCCCGCGCCGTTTTCGCCGACCAGGGCGGTCACCTGCCCCGGGTAAAGCCGCAGCGTGACGCCATCCAGCGCCTTCACGCCCGGAAAGGTCTTGGTGACCCCGTCCAGTTCAAGCACGGGGGCCAGGGCGGTCTCGGGCATAGTGTGGGGCTGCATCAGCATCGGGGGAACCTTGGCTGTGCCCCGGCGCAATCCGCGCCGGGGGTGTTGAGACAGGGATCAGAAGATCGACTTGAACTCTTCGATGTTCGAACTGTCGTAGACGAAGGGATCGGCCATCGCGCCCGAGTTGGTCTCGTCCAGCGTCAGGGTGCCCATGCGGCCCATCGGGATCTCGGCGCCGGGCTTGGCCTCGGCTTCGCCCTTGGCCAGCGCATAGGCGACCATGGTCGCCGAATAGCCCAGGTCGATCGGATTCCAGATGGCAAAGGACTTGGACGCGCCGCTTTCGATGGCGCCGGCCATTTCCGACGGCAGGCCCAGGCCGGTCACGTTGACCTCGCCCACCTTGCCGGCATCCACCACCGCCTGCGCGGCCGCCACGATGCCGACCGAGGTCGGCGCGATGATCGCGTCCAGGTCCGGGTAGGATTGCATGAGGCCCTGCGCCTCGCGGTAGGATTTGTCGGCCAGGTCATCGCCATAGACGGTGCCCACGACCTCGATCCCCGGGTAGTTGGGCATCACCTTGTTCATCTCGTCGATCCAGGTGTTCTGGTTCGTCGATGTGGTGGTCGCCGACAGCACGGCGACCTTGCCGCCCTCGGGCAGTTCGTCGGCGGCAAGCTTGATGATCATGTTGCCGATCAGCGGGTTGGACGACGGGTTCAGATGCGCCTGACGGCCTTCCTCGGCGACGCCCGAATCCCACGAGATCACGGTGATCCCGCGCTGCATCGCCTTCTTCAGCGTCGGCACCAGCGCGTCGGTGTCGTTGGCCGAAATCGCGATGGCGTCGACATTCTGGGCGATCAGGGCGTTGATCACCTCGATCTGGCCCTCGGCGGTGGTGTCGGTCGGGCCGGTGTAGATGATTTCCACATCGCCGAGTTCGGCGGCGGCTTCCTCGGCGCCCTTGGCGGCGGCCTCGAAGAACCCGATGCCCAGGGCCTTGACGACCAGCGCGATGCGCATGTCTTCGGCCTGCGCGGCGGTGGTTGTGCCCATCAGGCCAGCGGCCACGCTGAGCCCGGCCAGAAGCCTGGTGAAATTGCGACGGTACATGTTGTGTCCTCCCATAGTCACGAACGTCTGTCTTTTGCGAAGCCGTTACGAGGCGGCCTCTCCCTCGGTCTGCGCCGCGCGCGACGGCGCGACGATCAGGGTCACGTCGGCGGCCTCCAGCATTGCGGCAGCCTTGTCGGGGATTCCGTCATCGGTGATGACGGTCCCGATCCGGTCCAGCGGGCACAGCACCAGCGGCGACCGGTTCTTGAACTTTGAACTGTCGATCAGCACGACCAGCTCGTCCGCCTGTCCGATCAACTTCTGTTCGGCCTGGATCAGCAGCGGGTCGGCTTCCATCAACCCCAGCGGCCCCAGCCCCTGCGCGCCCATGAACATGCGGCGGGCGTAGAAGTTGCGGGTCACGTCGTTGTCGAAGGGCGACAGGATGATGTTCTGTTCGCGGTAGATCACCCCACCCGACACCATCACCGTGTTCTTGGAATGCTTCAGAAGGTGTTCCGCGATCGGAAAGGAATTGGTGAAGACCTGGCAGCGGCGCGAGGCCAGCGGATGCACCATCTGGAACGTGGTCGTGCCACCGTTGATGATGATGCTGTCACCGTCTTCGCACAGCTCGACCGCGGCGCGGGCGATGGCCTGCTTTTCCTTGATGCGTATGGTTTCATTGACGGCATAGGGCCGCCCCGCCAGTCCGACGAATTTCGGCGGCGTGATCGCCTCGGCCCCGCCGCGGACGCGGCGCAGCTTTTTCTGCATGTGAAGGGTGGCAATGTCGCGGCGGATCGTCGCTTCGGACGCATCGGTCAGCGCGCACAGGTCCACCACCGTGACCACGGGCCGTTCCTGGACGGCCGAAAGAATGATCCTGTGGCGTTCTTTTTCGTGCATCTGACCCTCCCTTGGCTCTGCAGGTTGCGTGGATTCGACCGACCTGTCAATCAGTTTCGATCAACTTCGATCATACTGCGGTGCAGCATGATTGATTATGATCGGTTGTGATTGACATTTTGACACGCCCCCCGCAGTCTTTGCCCCAAGTCGCAATGCTGGACGACCCCGGTTTCCGGGGCGCCAACCGGGAGGACATCATGCTCAAAACCGTTGAAGATCAGCTTCTTGATAACCGCTGGGATGACACCGTGGCGGCCGGCAAATCCGAATCGGAGCTGCTGCTTTACCGCTCGAACATCCTTGGCTCGGACAAGCGTGTCACGAATTACGGCGGGGGCAATACCTCGGCCAAGGTGATGGAAACCGATCCGCTGACAGGCCAGCCGGTCGAGGTGCTTTGGGTGAAAGGGTCCGGCGGCGATATCGGGTCCATCAAGATGGACGGGTTCGCGACGCTCTACATGGAAAAACTGGAAGCTCTGAAAGGGCTTTACCGGGGTGTGGCGTTCGAGGACGAGATGGTCGGCTACCTGCCCCATTGCACCTTCAACCTGAATTCCCGCGCCGCGTCGATCGACACGCCGCTGCACGCCTACGTGCCGCGCAAGCACGTCGATCACGTGCACGCGGACGCGATCATCGCGATTGCAGCATCGAAGAATTCGAAGGACCTGACGGCCGAGATCTTTGGCGACAAGATCGGCTGGCTGCCCTGGAAAAAACCGGGCTACGAACTGGGCCTGTGGCTGGGCAAGTTCTGTGCCGAGAATCCCGATGCCGATGGCGTCGTGCTGGAAAGCCACGGGCTGTTCACCTGGGGCGACACGGCCAAGGACTGCTATGACATGACCATCGCGGTCATCAACCAGGCGACCAAGTGGCTGGCGGACAAGACGGGCACCACCCCGGCCTTCGGCGGCGCGAAATACGACGCGCTGGCCCCGGATGCCCGCCGCGCGGTGGCGGCCAAGCTGATGCCGGCGATCCGTGGCTTCGTGTCCGGCAACCAGCACATGGTCGGCCATTTCAACGACAGCGACGCGGTGCTGGAATTCGTCAACGCGGTGAACATGGAACCGCTGGCGGCGCTTGGCACGTCCTGCCCCGACCACTTCCTGCGCACCAAGATCCGGCCCCTTGTCGTGGGCTTCGACCCCGTCGCGCAGAACCTCGACGCGGTTCTCGAAGGCCTGCCCGCCCAGATCGCCGCCTACCGTGACGATTACGCGGCCTATTACGACCGCTGCAAGCACGACAATTCCCCCGCCATCCGCGACCCCAACGCGGTGGTCTACCTGGTGCCGGGCGTCGGCATGATCACCTTCGCCAAGGACAAAGCCACGGCCCGGATCAGCGGTGAATTCTACGTCAACGCCATCAACGTGATGCGCGGCGCCTCGTCGGTCAGCGAATACGTGGGTCTGCCGGAACAGGAAGCCTTCGACATCGAATACTGGCTGCTGGAAGAGGCCAAGCTGCAGCGCATGCCCAAGCCCAAATCGCTGGCCGGCCGCGTGGCGCTGGTCACCGGCGGCGCGGGTGGCATCGGGTCGGCCACGGCCGAACGCTACCTCTCCGAAGGCGCCTGCGTGATGCTGGCGGATATCAACGGCGACAGCCTTGATGCGACCAAGGCCAACCTGGTGCAGCGCTATGGCGCCGACGTGGTGCGCGGCGTGGTGATGAACGTCACCGACGAAGACGCCGTGGCGGCGGCTTTCGCCGAGATGTCGGTGGAATTCGGCGGCGGCGACATCCTGGTGTCGAACGCGGGCATCGCATCGTCGGCCCCGGTCGAGGAAACCACGCTGGCGCTGTGGAACAAGAACATGGACATCCTGTCCACCGGCTATTTCCTGGTCAGCCGCGAGGCGTTCAAGCTGATGCGCAAGCAGGACATGGGCGGCGCGGTGATCTTCGTGGCGTCCAAGAACGGGCTGGCGGCATCGCCCAACGCGTCCGCCTATTGCACGGCCAAGGCGGCCGAAATCCACCTGGCCCGCTGCCTGGCGCTGGAAGGGGCCGAGGCGGGGATCCGGGTGAACGTGGTGAACCCGGATGCCGTCCTGCGCGGATCGAAGATCTGGGAAGGCGAATGGCTGGACCAGCGGGCATCCACCTACGGCACCGACAAGGAGGGGCTGGAAGAGATGTATCGCAACCGGTCGATGCTCAAACGCTCGGTCCTGCCCGAGGACATCGCCGAGGCGGCCTATTTCTTTGCCGCCGACACCTCGGCCAAGTCGACAGGCAACATCCTGAACGTGGACGCGGGCAACGTGCAGGCGTTCACGCGCTGAGACCACCGGTGCGGCGGGGGGAACCCCGCCCGACGCGGCCAATGGGCGCATGGCGGGGTTCACCCCACCGCGCCCGGAATGGGAAGAGGGACATGAGCAGCACATACGACAGCGCGAAACAGGCATTCGCCGACTGGGGCATCGACACCGACGCGGCCATCGACCGGCTGAAGGACATCGCCATTTCCATGCATTGCTGGCAGGGCGATGACGTGGTCGGCTTCGAGGCGAAATCCGGGTCCTCGGGCGGGGGCATCCAGGCCACCGGCAACCATCCGGGCCGCGCCCGCACGCCGGACGAGCTGCGCGCCGATATCGAATTCGCCTATTCGATGATCCCGGGCACGCACCGGCTGAACCTGCACGCCATGTACATGGACACCGACGCCACGCCGGACCGGGACGAGATCGAATATGCCCATTTCACCCCATGGGTCGACTGGGCCAAGGCGCAGGGCATCGGGCTGGATTTCAACCCGACCTTCTTTGCCCACGCCAAGGCCGACGACAACCTGACCCTGTCGCACCCCGATGCCGGCATCCGCGACTTCTGGATCGAACACGGGCGCCGCTGCCGCGAGATCGCGGCGCGGATGGGCGAAGCACTGGGATCTCCGGCCGTCAACAACATCTGGGTTCCCGACGGCTACAAGGACACGCCGATCGACCGCATGGCCGCCCGCAAACGGCTGGAAGCCTCGCTGGACATCATGTTCGAGGATCCATTTGCCAAGGCGCATCTGCTGGACGCGGTGGAATCCAAGCTTTTCGGGATCGGGGTCGAGGCCTGCACCGTCGGATCCCACGAATTCTACATGGGTTATGCCATCCGCAAAGGCACGCTGCTGTGCCTCGACATGGGCCATTTCCATCCCACGGAAAACATTGCCGACAAGCTCAGCGCGGTGGCCTGTTCGCTGGACGAGATCCTGCTGCACGTCTCGCGCCCCATGCGCTGGGACAGCGATCACGTGATCCTGCTGAACGACGACATCCTCGCCATGGCGCAGGAACTGGTCAGCGCCGATCTGCTGGACCGCACCCATATCGGGCTGGATTCCTTCGACGCCACGATCAGCCGCACCGCCGCCTGGGTGATCGGCGTGCGCAACATGCAAAAGGCGCTGCTGCGCGCGCTGTGCCTGCCGCTGGACCAGATGCGCAAGGCCGAGGACGGGATGGATTTCACCACCCGCTTCATGCTGACGGAAGAGCTGAAGGACCTGCCCCATGGCGCCGTCTGGGCCGAATTCTGCGCCCGGATGGACGTGCCGACCGGCCTGACGCTGATGAAGGGTCTCGACAGCTACCAGGCCTCCGTCGCCGGGCGCGGCTGAAGCCCAAAGAAAAAGGCGCGCGTCCCGCAAGGGGGCGCGCGCCTTTGCCACCAGGCCGGACGATCAGTCCGCGCCGACCGTCTCGATGATCTTCGCATAGGCCTCGTGTTCGGCATCCATGATCTGCGTCGCCTCCTGCGGACCGGCAAAGGTCATGTCCATGTTGCGCGCCTTGGCGACCTTCTGGGCGACCTCGGATTGCAACGACACCTCAAGCGCGGCCGCGATCGTGTCGACCACGTCCTGCGGCGTGCCCTTGGGCGCCGAGAGCGAGATGAAGCTGGTCGCCCCGAACGGAAAGCCCAGGTCCTTCATCGACACCAGGTCCGGCGCGTTCTTCAGCCGGTTGTAGGACGCCGCGAACAGCGCCTTGGCATCCCCCGCGTCGACGATCGGCGCCCAGGACCCGCCCGAAAACGCGATATCCACGTCCCCCGACAACACCGCCTGCACCGCCCCGTTGGCGCCGTTCACCGGCACCAGGACCAGCGGCGCGTCCTTCTGCTTGGCGACATATTGCATGACCAGCCGGTCCAGCGGCATGTAGCTGGCCGCCTTGATCGGGCTGCCGCTGCCTTCGGTGTCCGACACCAGTTCGTCCAGGGTGGAAAACGGCTTGCCCGCCCCGGTGAAAACCGCGTTCTGGAATTCGGCGATCATGCCGATGTGGACGAAATCGTCCGTTTTGTACATCGTCGGCTGTACCATCGGCGCCAGCGTGATCGAGGTCGAGTTGGTGGCCAGCAGAGTATACCCGTCGGGCTTGGCCCGGGCCACCTGCCCCGTCGCCACGCCGCCCCCCGCGCCGGTCACGTTCTGCACCAGGATCGGCTGGCCCAGCTCGGCGCTAAGCGATTGCGTCAGCGCGCGCACCGCCGTGTCGGTGCCGCCGCCCGCGGCAAAGGCCACGACGACGGTGATGGGTTTCGTGGGGAAGTCGGCCGCGCGGGCCGGGCCGGAAAAGCCCAGCGTCGTCAGGCCGACGGCCGTCAGGGCTGCAAGGCCCAGCCCCAGGGTATGGCGGCGGGTCGCTGTCTTGGTCATCTCAATCTCTCCTCCGATTGTCGGGATGATGGGGGTCAAAGGTCCTTGGGCTGCGCCACGGTCATCGACGGGCCGTCCGATTTCGCGCCAACGACGACGAACCTCCAGATCGCGACGACCGCCAGAACAAGGAACAGGATGGCAATGGGGTGCTGCAGCAGGGCGGATGGCTTGCCCTCGGTCAGGATGATCGACTGGCGGATGCTCAGTTCCGACATCGGGCCCAGCACGTAGCCCACCACGAAGGTCACGAAGGAAAAGTCGAACTTCTTCATGAAATAGCCGGTGAAGCCGAAGATCAGCATCATGTAGACGCCGAACATGCCGCCGCCTTCCATGTAGGCGCCCACGACGCACAGGAAGACGATGATCGGCAACAGCACGGTCTGGCGCACTTGCAGCGCCATGGAAAACAGCCGCTGCCCGAACAGCCCCACCAGGACCAGCGCCAGCGAGGCCATCAGCATCCCGATGTAGATCGAAAACACCACCGTGCCGCTTTCCCTGAACAGGAACGGCCCCGGCGTCAGCCCGTGCATCATGAACGCGCCCATCAAAAGCGCCGTCGACAGGCTGCCCGGAACGCCGATGGCGAAGACCGGGATCAGCGAGGCCGGCACCGTCGCGTTGTCCGCCGATTCCGAAGCCGCGACCCCTTCGGGCGCGCCCTTGCCGAACCGCTCCGGCGTGGTCGAGCTGCGCCGCGTCATCGTGTAGGCCAGGAAGGAGGCCAGCGTCGCGCCCAGCCCCGGCAGGATGCCGATGATCGTGCCGATCAGGCTGCCGCGCAGGATCGCCGGGGTGATCTGGCGGATCTCGTGGCCATGCAGCTTGCGGTCGGTGGCGTCCGGGGTCTTTTCCAGCGTGCCGGGCCTGTCATGCCCGCCGCGCCAGCCCCGGTCGATCTGCGACAGGATCTCCGACAATGCCAGCGTGCCGATGGCCACGGCCAGCAGGGGCACGCCGTCGTACAGTTCGGGGAAGCCGAAGGTCATCCGCGGCAGGCCGGTTTCCATGTCGATCCCGGGCGCCGACAGCAGCAGCCCGGCGAACCCGGCGATCAGCGCCTTGTAGAAGGAATCGCCCGCCACGGCGGCGATGAAGGTGATCGAGAAGATCAGGACTGCGGCCAGTTCGATCGGCCCGATGCCGATGGCGAACCGCGCGATCGGCTCGGCCAGCAGGATCAGCACCACCGTCGCCAGCACATCGCCCACGATCGACGCCAGCAACGCGATCTTCAGCGCCTTCTGCGCCTTGCCCTGCTTGGTCATCGGGTAGCCGTCGAAGGTGGTCACCACCGATGACGGCTCCCCGGGCACGTTCAGCAGGATCGCCGAGACGGCGGCGCCGGCGGCCCCGCCCTTGTTGATGCCGATCAGGAAGGACAGCGCGGCGGCGGGCGCCATCGAGAAGGTGAAGGGAATGGCCAGGGCGATGGCGGTGGTCCGGTTCATCCCCGGCAGCGCGCCGACGACATAGCCGATCAGCACCCCCAGCACGATATAGGCCAGGACGGCGGGTGTCAGGATGTCATGGCTTGCGGCTGCGATCTGTTGGAACATGGGATTACGGCAGCACGGAATGGAAGACGTGAGTGACCAGCAGCACCACCACCAGAACCGGGAGAACCGAGGTCAGCACGATGCGGATCGGATTGCGTTCGCCCAGGAAGATCATCAGCCCGCCGATCAGCAGCGGGCCCCCGAATTCGATCCCCAGCAGGTCGATGGCGATCACCCCGCCCAGGGTGATCGCCGCCGAAAGGCCGAACATCAGCATGTTCCAGCTGGTGACCGGCAGCGGCGGCTGTTCCCCTTTGGCGCGCAAACGGGCCAGCGCGTGCACGATCAGCCCGACGGAGCTGAGCACCATGCCGCTGGCGATGATGGTCGGAAACACCGTGGGCGACAGGCCGAAGAACGCGCCTTCGACCGTGCCCAGGGGTATGACGAGAAAGATCAGCGCCAGCCCGAAAGCCAACAGCGCCCCCCCGCCGATCAGATCGGCCTTGTTCATTTCATCCTCCCTGCAAGCGAATCGGAGATTGCGCTTGCTCCCTTGTCTTGCGTGATACTAAGACGATAATACAATACGTCAATAAGTTGATCATGCCATCGACAGCGCGTCACTGGCACACCCGGCCCTCCCTGCCCCGGCAGGACATAAAGAACTGACAGAACAGGAGAATTCCCATGTCCGATACAAGCAAGGTGGCCGTCGTGACCGGCGCGAGTCGGGGGCTGGGCGCGGCGATGGCCGTGGACCTGGCCCGCACCGGCGCCCGCGTGACGCTGGTGGCGCGCGACGCCGCGGCGCTGGATTCCGTCGCGGCCGAAGCCCGCGCAGCCGGGGCACCCGATGTGCTGACCCTGGCGCTGGACCTGCGCGACCCGGACGCGCCGGCGCGCGCGGTCGATGCGGTGATGGCGCGCTGGGGGCGGATCGACTGGCTGGTCAACAACGCCGGCGACACCAAGCGTGGCGACTTCATGGACCTGCTGGACGAAGACCACCTGTCGGGATTTGCGCTGAAGTACCACGCCACGGTCCGCTTCTGCCGCGCCGCCCTGCCCCACATGGCGTCCGACGGCGCCATCGTGAACATCTCGGGCATCGGCGCAATGACGCCCGAACCGGATTTCACCATCGGCGGTCCCGTGAACTCGGCGCTCATCAACTTCAGCAAGGCCCTTTCGAAACGCGCGGATGCGCCACGGGTGAATGTCGTCTGCCCCGGCCACATCAAGACCGACCGCCTGTCGCGCCGCATCGCCGTCTATGCCCAGACCCACGGCCTGAGCGAAGACGAGGCCGCGCAGCAGATGCGCAAGGCTTCCGGCATCCGGCGCCACGGCGACCCGGCGGACATCGCCGCCATGGTCACCTTCCTGTGTTCCGACCGGGCGGGTTACGTGCGCGGCGCGGTGATGACGGTGGATGGCGGCGCCACCCCGGGGATCTGATCGATGAACGCCCCCACAGCGCCCGCCCCGAAGGCGGGCGCCAGGGTCTCACTCGGCGGCGACCTCGGCCTTGTAGGCTTCCATCACCTCGACCGCCGCGCGCATCCCGTCCAGCGCCGCCGGAGCGCCGCAATAGATCGCCGTCTGCAGGACGATCTCGACGATCTCTTCCTCGGTCAGCCCGTTGCGCAGGGCGCCGCGCACGTGG
Organism: Marinibacterium anthonyi; assembly: GCA_003217735.2. Classification (GTDB taxonomy): domain Bacteria; phylum Pseudomonadota; class Alphaproteobacteria; order Rhodobacterales; family Rhodobacteraceae; genus Marinibacterium; species Marinibacterium anthonyi. The sequence continues at coordinate 85,232 of CP031593.1, forward strand.
ACCCGCAGTTCATGCAGCCGGTTCATGGCGATCAGCATGCCGATGTTGATCATGCTGCGCTGCTGTTTCGTCAGCCCCGGACGGTTCCACAGGTCGCCCCAGCAATATTCGGTCACCATCTTCTGCAACGGCGCCGTCCAGTCGGTCACGCCATCCAGCGACCGCGCCACATGGGCATCGCCCAGCACCTCGCGCCGCATGGCGACGCCCTTTTCGAACAATTCGGTCTGGAATTCGGGTCTTTGAGACATGGTCGGGTTTTCCTCGAAGGCCTGGAACCCGCAATGCAGGTCGGTTGATCGGTGTCCTTCATGGATAGGGCGGCGACAGTTGACAGTCAATGGATTGTATGATCATAGGATCGACATATGATATGACCAAACGGCGCGCCCACCTTCGGGCCCCCGCCGCAGACCGCCAGGGAGAGAGACAGATGGCACATAGCGCACCGGACAACCGGCTTTACGGGTTCGTGGGCCTTGGCAACATGGGCACCCCGATGTCGCTGCGCCTGCTGGAGGCCGGGCACCGGGTGGTGGTCTATGACCCCCGCGCCGCAGCGATGGATGCGCTGGTGGCCCGGGGCGCGACCAGCGCCGCGTCGCTGAAGGACCTCGCCGACCAGGCCGAGGTGGTCTTCATGTCGCTGCCGATGCCCGACGTGGTGCGCCAGGTGGCCATCGGCGACGGCGGGCTGATCGAAGGGACGACGGCCCGGGTCGTCGTCGACCTGTCGACCACCGGCCCGGGCGTCACCGGCCAGGTCGCGCAGGCGCTGACCGGGGCCGGCAAGGTTCTGATCGACTGCCCGGTCAGCGGCGGCGCGGCGGGGGCCGGCAAGGGATCTCTGGCCCTGATGGTGGCGGGAGAGGATGCGGCGATCGACGACATCGAGCCCGTATTGCAGGTTTTCGGCAAGGTCTTCCGCGTCGGCCTGACCCCGGGCCAGGGCCAGATGATGAAGCTGATCAACAACCTGATGTCGTCGGCCGCGCTGACCATCGCGTCGGAAACCATGGTGCTGGGCGTCAAGGCCGGGCTGGACGCCGACAAGATGATCGAAGTGCTCAACAGCGGATCCGGCGCCAACAGCGCCACCGGAAACAAGATCCCCAAGTTCGTCCTGCCGCGCACATTCGATTTCGGCTTTGCCCTGGGCCTGTCGGCCAAGGATGCGCGGCTGTGCCTGGAAGAAGGCGACAAGCTGGGCGTGCCGATGATCGTGGGCACCGCCGTCAAGACGCTGCTGACCATCGGCCGCGACCACCTGGGCGCCGAGGCCGACATGACCGAAGTCGTCCGCGTGGTCGAACAATGGGCCGGGGTCGAGGTGAAGGGCGCGGCGGCGGGCTGACAGGCCCCCTGCCCTTTCCCGCCATGACCCCGATGAAGCCCGAAGACCGGCTGGCCGCCTTCGTGGCCCGCACCCGGTTCACCGACCTGCCCGCCGATGTCCTGCATGCGGCGAAGCGGTCGATCCTGAACATCTTCGCCACCGCTTTTGCCGGCAGTGCCGAACCCGCCATCGGCATCTACCTGAACACCGTCGCGCCCTATATGGGCGCGCCGACCGCCAGCCTGGTGGCCCGCCCCGGCAAGGTCGACATGCCGACCGCCGCCTTCGCCAATGCCGCCGCCGCCAATATCCACGACTTCGACGACACCCATACGCCGACCATCATCCACCCCACCGCCCCCGTCGCCCCGGCGCTGTTCGCGCTGGCCGAGGAACGCGGCGCGACCGGGGCCGACTTGTTGCTGGCCTTCGTGCTGGGGGGCGAGGTCGAATGCCGGCTGGGTAACGCGGTGTCCCCCTGGCATTACGCGCGCGGCTGGCACATCACGTCGACCTGCGGCGTCTTCGGCGCGGCCATGGGGGCGGGCAAGCTGCTGGCGCTGGACGAAACGCACCTGGGCTACGCGCTGTCGAACGCCGCCGCCCAGTCGGCGGGGCTGGTGGAAACGCTGGGCACCATGTCCAAGTCGCTCAGCCTGGGCAACGCGGCCCGTGGCGGCGTGCTGGCGGCCCTGCTGGCGCAGCGCGGCTTCTCGGGCCCGCAGGCGGTTCTCAGCGGCGCACGCGGCTTTCTGCGGGTCTATGCGGACGTCCCCGATTGCGATGCCCTGACCGGCGGGCTGGGCGATCACTGGGAAATCGCGACCAATACCTTCAAGCCCTACCCTGTCGGCGTCGTCCTGAACCCGGTGATCGACGCCTGCCTTGACCTGCGCGCGCGGCTCGGAGTCACTCAGGTGCCCGAGGTCACCATTTGGGGCCATCCGCTGTTGCAGCAGCGCACCGACCGGCCCGACGTGACCACGGGCCGCGAAGCACAGGTCAGCGCCCAGCACACCATCGCCAACGTGCTGGCCACCGGATCCGCCGGGCTGGCCGATTACACCGACGTCGCCGTCACCCGCACCCTGGGTCAGCGCCCCCGGATCACCTTCATCGACGATCCGGATCGCGATGTCTCCTCCGCCCGGCTGGAATTCACCTTGCCTGACGGTGCGGTCGAAACCGTCGACATCACCGTTGCCAGGGGCAGCCCCGGCAACCCGCTGACCGATGCCGATCTGGAACACAAGCTGACCGCGCAGGCGCTGGCCGCCGGGCACAGCCGCACGGCAGAGTTGATCGACGCCATCTGGTCGCTTGATACTCTGGACGACGCGGGCCTTGTTGCGCGCATCGCCGCGCGGCCCGACGCCTGACCAAGGACCCAGAATGCCCGATTGCGCCCCTTTCGACCTGTTCGCCCTGCGCTATGCCACCCACGGCGGGCGAAATGCGGCCGAGAACATGATCGGCGGCGACCCGCACGAGGACGGATCGGACCTGGCCTATTACATCTGGGTCGCCCGCCGGGCCGACCGGGTGTTCGTCATCGACACCGGCTTCGGCCCCGATGCCGCGAAGGCGCGCGGCCGCACCCTGCTGCGCAGCCCGGCCGAAGCCTTGTCGCTGCTGGGTATCGACGCGGCACAGGTCGAGGACGTGATCCTCACCCATCTGCATTACGACCACGCCGGATCGCTGGACGCCTTCGGCGGCGCGCGGTTCCACCTGCAGGACAGCGAAGCCGCCTATGCCACCGGCCGCTGCATGTGCCACGGCTTCCTGCGCGCGCCCTTCGATGTCGAAGACGTGGTGTCCTATGTCCGCCACCTTTACGCCGGCCATGTCTGTTTCCACGACGGCGCCGACCAGCTGTGCGACGGGATCAGCCTGCATCACCTGGGCGGGCACAGCGCCGGGTTGCAGGTGGTGCGCGTCCGGACCCGGCGCGGCTGGGTGGTCATCGCGTCGGACGCCTCGCATCTCTATGCCAACATGACCTCCGGTCAGCCGTTCCCGATCCTTTACAGCGCCGGCGAGACCGTCGAAGGCTATCGCATCCTGAATACGCTTGCCGACAGCCCCGACCACATCATCCCCGGCCATGACCCGGCGGTCATGGCGCTTTACCCCGCCCCGGCCCCGGCGCTTGAAGGCCTTGTCGCCCGCCTGGACGTCCCGCCCCGCGACCTGGTGCCCTGACGCAGACCGACCGAGACCCACGAAGAAGGACCAGCCCGTGACCCAGCCAGCCGCCCGTTCCCTGACCGGCAGAACCGCCCTGATCACCGGATCCGTCGCCGGCCTGGGCCGCGCCTTTGCCGACGGTTTTGCCGCCGCCGGGGCCAACGTGGTGATGACCGGGCTGACCGACCCCGGCGAAGGCGAAGCCGCCGCTGCCGAGGTTGCGCAAGCCCATGACGTACAGACCCTTTTCGTCGATGCCGACCTGCGCGACCGCGCCGCCGCCGACACGCTGATGGACCGCGCCCAGGACGCGTTCGGCACCGTCGACATCCTGATCAACAACGCGGTCATCCGCCATTTCGCCCCGATCGAACATTTCGCCACCGAAGACTGGGACGAGGAGCTGGCCGTGAACCTGTCGGCCGCGTTCCGCCTGGTGCAGCGTTGTCTGCCGCCGATGAAGGCGCAGCGCTGGGGCCGGATCTTCAACCTCACGTCGATCTACAGCCTGCGCGGGGAACCCGACCGCATCGGGTATATCACCTGCAAATCCGCCCTGGCCGGCATGACGCGTGGCATCGCCATCGAGACCGCGCAAGACGGCATCACCTGCAATTCGCTGGGCCCCGGCGTGCTGCCCACCCCCGCCATCCTGGGCAAGATCCGCAAGGTCGCCGAAGCCACCGACCGCGATTATGACCTGCTGGTCGACGAATACACCCTGGCGCGACACCCCACGGGCCGCATGGTTCCCACCGCATCCGTCGCCGCGATGGCCGTTTTCCTGTGTTCGCCCGCCGGCGACGACATCACCGGCGCCAATTTCCCCATCGACGGCGGCTGGCAGGCGGCGCTGTAGCGGGGATTTGCCGCGCCGCCCCGGGCCGGTTCCCCGACGTGCGCATGGTCTATGGCTTCACGGGTTGTAAGACTGTAGTATCGACCAACAATTCCCGCGAATATCAGCATGACCCCGGAGGTTTGATGGCAGATCGGCATTCCATGTTCCGCGTCGAGAAGGTCGCCGCGCCCCTGCGCCAAAGCGTCACCGACAGCATTCGGAACGCCATCGCGGTCGGTGTGTTCGAGGCCGGCGCGCGCCTGCCGGAACGGGAATTGTGCGAACTGACCGGGGTCAGCCGGACCCTGGTGCGCGAAGCCCTGCGCCAGCTTGAATCCGAGGGGCTGATCGAGGTCCGCCCGCATCGCGGCCCCATCGTCACCCGCCTGAACCGCCGCCAGGCGGAAGGGATTTACCAGGTGCGCATCGAACTTGAAGGCCTGGCCTGCCAGCTGTTCGCGGAACATGCCGACGCGGACCAGTTCCAGCGCCTGGAAAAGGCCTTTGGCGCGCTCAAGGACGCCATCACCGATGGCGACGCGATGGAAAAGCTGAAGGCCAAGAACAACTTCTACGCCACGCTCATCGACGGCACCGGCAACGAAGCCCTGGGGCAGACGCTGAAGATGCTGAATTCGCGGATCATGCTGCTGCGGTCGACTTCGCTGCAGGCTCCGGGCCGGGCGCCCGCCAGCATCGGCGAATTGTCGGACCTGCTTGAGGCGCTCAAGGCCGGCGACGGCCTCCGTGCGCGCGAACTGGGCCGCCACCATGTCCGCCAGGCCGAGGCAACGGCCCTGCAATTCCTGCCCGAGGACGACACCCCGGATTGATGCCTGTCCCCCGGGGCATCCCGGGGAACAGGCAGGACGTCAGTTCATGAACCAGCCGTGGCTGACCACCAGCGACTGGCCGGTCAGCGCGTTGGTCGGGAAGGCCGCGAACAGGAAAGCCACCTCGGCCACGTCCTCGACCGTGGTGAATTCCTTGTCGACGGTGCCCGACAGCATGATGTTGTTGACCACGTCTTCCTCGGAAATCCCCAGTTCCTTGGCCTGCTCGGGGATCTGCTTTTCCACCAGCGGCGTCTTGACGAAGCCCGGGCAGATCACGTTGGCGCGCACGCCATGCGCGGCGCCTTCCTTGGAAATCACCTTGGCCAGGCCGATCAGCCCGTGCTTGGCCGTCACATAGGCCGACTTCAGCGGTGACGCTTCCTTCGAATGGACCGAGCCCATGAAGATGATCGCGCCCGAGCCCTGCTTGTACATCTGCTTCATCACCGCCTTCGACGTCAGGAACGCGCCGTCCAGGTGGATCGCCAGCAGCTTCTTCCATTCGTCATAGGGAAAATCCACCAGTTCGTGCACGATCTGGATACCGGCGTTCGACACCAGCACGTCGACCGACCCCCAGGCCTCGACCACCTCGGCCACGCCGGTGTTGACGGCATCCTCGTCCATCACGTTCATCGCCACGCCCATGGCTTCGCCCGGGCCCATGGCGGTCAGTTCCTTGGCGGTCGCGTTGGCGCTTTCCAGGTTCAGGTCGGCAATCGCCACCTTGGCTCCGCCCTTCACGTAGCGCTTGGCGATCTCGGCCCCGATGCCCTGCGCGGCGCCGGTGACGATGCAGACTTTGTTGTTCAGATCCAGTGTCATCTGATCTTCCTTTCTTCGGTTCAGGGGTCAGGCCAGGTAGTCGTGGACGACCTTGCCCATGCCCAGTGTCAGGTCTGTCCTGACCATGGTTGCGCCCAGGATTTCGCGGATCGGAAGATCGGTCAGCGGAGCCAGAGCGTGATGATAGAATTCAAGCCCGGCCGGTCCGGCCCAGGCGCCCTTGACGTTCAGATCCTCCAGCCGAAATTCCACCAGCTCGCAGATCTGCGGGCCTGTTCCGTCGGCTCGGGGAATGATCTTAAGCAGCCAGCCCGGAGCGTCCATGCCCTTTGCCACCTCGGCCGCGTCCAGGGTTTCGTACTTGTAGCCCATGGTCGCCGTGGCCACCCGCAGCCCGTTGACATCCAGCGTGCCGACCAGCGCGTCCTTCAGCACCTCGACCTTGGGATCGGCCAGCTTCTTGGGAAAGCCCCAGATCTCGCGCCCGCCTGCGATCGGCGCCTCGTCATTCAGGAACATCGCATGGGTATAGCTGCCCTTGCGGCCCTCGAATTCCACCGGGATCACCTGGCCGCTTTCGGTGTAATCGCCGAAACCGGTGCTGTCGGGCATGGTCATGAATTCGTATTTCACCACCGGCTCGATGACCTTCAGCGGCTCGGGCACCACGGCTTCCAGCGCCTCGGGGTCGGTGCGGTAGGTGATGGTGAAATAGGTCCGATCGAAAAAGCGGTACGGCCCCTTGGGATAGGCCGGGCTGGTCAGCGGCATTGCAAAGGCATTGGCAAGGACGTCTGCGGCTTTCATCTCAAATCTCTCTCGACTCGCCTGCGGAGCGGTCCGTCAGGTCATAGGTTTCGATCAGGTTCCGCGACTTCTTGCGGGTCTTCCACGTGGTATGCTCCAGCGTCTGCCGCGCGTCGTCGGCCCCCGCGGTCCAGTGCAGGTGCATGGACCGGCGCGAGAATTCGTAGTCGCTTGATCCGGTTTCGGTCGGGGCCCGGCGATAGATCAGGTGCGCGATGGAAATACGCGGATCCCGGTCGCCGTGCATCAGCATCAGCAGATCCGGATCGTTCTGGAACTCCGCCGGCAGCTTGCGCGCCAGCCGCCGCGCCGCCTTGTGGCTTTCGTGCTGTTCCAGCAGCATGTCCGTGTTCAGGCGCGTCCGGCTGGAAAACCGGATCTCCTTCTCGCGCGCCTCCGATCCCCAGACCGATTTGGGGCATTTGCCGGCCGCCGGGAACAGGTCGATCTGGAAGATCGACAGATCCGCCGTGCCGTCCTGGCTTTCCAGCACCCATTGCAGCGGCGTGTTCGACACCAGCCCGCCGTCCCAGTACAGCTGCCCGTCGATCTCGACCGCCGGGAACCCGGGCGGCAGCGCGCCGGACGCCATGATGTGTTCGGGCCGGATCTCGATTTCATGATTGTCGAACCAGGTCATGTTGCCGGTTTCGACATTCACCGCGCCGACGCTGAACCGTGTGACCTTCGAATTGATCCGGTCGAAATCCACCAGCTCCAGCAGCGTCTCGCGCAGCGGGTCGGTGTTGTAATAGCTGTGCGCCCCGTCGACGCCCGGCATCCGCAGCGCCGCCGAGGGCATGCGCAGTTCAAAGAACCCCGACGCGCCGGTCACCGTGGTCTTGGCCGCGCTCCAGGTGTTGGCCAGCCGGCGCGGCGTCCACGCCGTGCAGACTTCGAACAGGTGCGACCTGAGCGTGATCTGTTCCCAGAAGGTCCGCATCGCCGGAATGCGGTCTTCCGGCGCGTTCCCGGCCAGCAGCGCCGAATTGATCGCCCCGATCGAAATCCCCGCGACCCAGTCCAGCGGCGTGTCGGCCGCGAAAAGTGTTTCTGCAACGCCGCATTGATAAGCCCCCAATGCGCCCCCGCCCTGCAACACAAGCACCGTCTGTTCCTGAGCCATGATCCCTTCCCTTTCGGCCATGCTGGCCCAAGTCTGTTTCCCGTGTTTGAAAGAGACTTATTTTCAATACTTTGCAAGTAAACCTTCAGGTTGCACCGGATTCGCCCGAATTCTTCGGTTTTCGAGCAAAAGTTAACAGCGGAACCAGCAGCAGCGCCAGCCACCCAAGCAGGGTGAACACATGATCGTAACCCGCAAGTGACGCCTGGCTGTTCACCAGCTGTCCCAGAACCGCCGTGCCCTGCGGATCCGTCGGGCTCAGCCCCAGCGGTTTCAGGTACGCGGCCGCGGCCTGGCTGTAGGGCGTCACGTGCTGGCCCAGCAGGTGGTACTGGATCGCGGTCTGGCGCACCACCTGCGCCGCCACCACCGCGATCCCGATCGACGACCCCAGCTGCCGGGTCAGCCCGTAGATGCCCGACGCATCGTTCTGCCGCTCCGGCCCGATCCGGTCAAAGGCCAGCGTCGACAGCGGCACAAAGACCAACCCCATCCCCAGCCCCGCCAGCACCCCGGGCATCGCCAGCGCCCGGAAATCGGCCTGCAACGTCAGGTGACCCATCATGAAGTTGCTCGCCGCCGTCAGCATCAGCCCGACAAGGGCCAGCAACCGCGCATCCACCCGCGGCTGCAACAGCGATCCGGTCACCACCATCGACACCCCGGCGGCCAGGCCGCGCGGGATGAACAGCTCTCCGGCCGCGATGACGGGGTAGTCCATCAGCCCCTGAACAAAGCTCGGCAGCACGGCGATGGTCCCGAACATGCACACCGCGAACCCCGCCATCACCGCGTTGGCCACGGTGAAATTCCGGTCGGCAAACAGGCTCAGATCCACCACGCTGTCCTGCCCCTTGCGGATCCCGTGCACCAGGAAGGCCGCCAGCGCCAGCACGCTGAGGATCGCCGCAGACTGGATCAGGTGGCTCGCGAACCAGTCGCGCTGTTCCCCCTGGTCGACCACGAATTGCAGCGCGCCGACCCCCAGCGCCATCAGCGCCAGACCCATCCGGTCGATCGCCAGCTTCCGGGGATGATCGGCCTCAAGTTCCCCGGCCAGCAGCAGCAACGCGAAGCCCGCGATCGGCAGGTTGACGAAGAACACCAGCCGCCAGGAATAGACATCCGTCAGGATCGCCCCCACCGTCGGCCCCAGCACCGGCGCCACCACCACGCCCAGCCCGAACAACGCCATCGCCTGGCCGCGCTTTTCACGCGGGAAGGCGTCGAAAAGGATGGATTGCGCCAACGGGATCAGGAACGCCCCGAACAGCCCCTGCCCCAGCCGGAACATCACCAGCGAACTCAGGCTCCATGACAGGCCGCCCAGCACGGACATCGCGGCGAAACCGCAGATCGCCGTCAGGATCAGCCGGCGCCGCCCGATGCGACGGCTGAGGAACCCGGTCAGCGGCATCATCACCACCGACGCCACGATGTAGCTGGTCAGGACCCATGTCACCTGGTCCGACGTCGCGCCAAAGGCCGACCGGATATGCGGCAGCGCGACGTTGACGATGGTGCTGTCCAGCACCTCCAGCACGGCGCACATGACCACGCCCAGCACGATGGTCAGCCGCACGCCTTGCCCGTCCGGGATATCGGCCCCCGTATCTGACTGCTCGGTCATTGCCCGTCCGCCACCGTGTCGATGCGCACCTTGGCCGACGCCCCGGCGCGGATCGCCATGTCGGCGCTGTCGCCGCCATCCAGCGCGATGCGCACCGGGAACCGCTGGGTCACCTTGACCCAGTTGCCGCTGGCGTTCTCGGCCGGCAGCAACGAAAACGTGGACCCCGAGCCATGGGCGATGGACTGCACGTGCCCGGTGATCTTTTCATCCGGCGCCATGTCCAGCCGCACCGCTGCCGGCTGGCCCTCCCGGATCCTGTCCAGGTCGGTCTCCTTGAAATTGGCCGACACCCAGGCGCCCTTGTCCTCGACCAGCGAAAACAGCGGTTCATCGGCACTCACCACGGTGCCTTCGCGCAGATCGATGTTGGACACCCAGCCGCCCACCGCCGCAAAGGTCTTCGTCCGGTCCAGGTTGGTCTGCGCCGTCGACAGCGCGGCGGCATCCGCCTGCTGATCGTCCCCGTTGGACGCCAGGTTGGTGCGCGCCTGCGCCAGGCCCGCCCGCGCCTGGTCCACCGCCGCCCGCGCGCTGGCCGCCGAACTTTGCGCGTCATCCAGCGCCGATTGCGCCACGTGCCCATCCTTGAACAGTTGCCGCACCCGGTCCAGCTGGCTCATGGCGGTGTCCCTGGCCGTCTCGGCGCTGTCGATCTCGGCCTGCGCGGCCTGCACGTCGGCGGCAAAGCCTTCGCCCGCCGCCTTGGCGCCCGCCAGCGTCGCCCGGGCCTGGGCCACGGCGTTGGCGTACAGCGTGTCATCCACCGCGAACAGCAGGTCGCCCGCCTTCACGTGCTGGTTTTCCTCGACCGCGACCTTGACCACCTTGCCCGTGGTTTCGGACGCGACCGACACGATGTTGGCCTCGACATAGGCGTCGTCGGTGACCGGGTGCAGGGTGTTGTAATGCCAATACCCCCACATCCCGCCCGCGATCGCGATTGCGCCCAGTCCGGCCAGGATCGGTTTCCAATGCATCCACTTGCCCTCCGTCAGGAACCAAGAACGACAAGTAACCCGCTGAGCCCGAAGAAGATCAGCCAGGCCGCGACGACATAGTTCAACAGGCGCGGGAAGATCAGGATCAGGATGCCGGCCAGTAGGGCCAGCAGCGGCGGCAGGAGGATCGGGAAGAACATCGGACAGGTCCTTTCTCAGGGCGGAAACATGCGGTGCGATCACGCGAACCGCTCATGTTTGAGAGGTAGGAAGGAGGCCTTGCCGATACTTTCCGCGAAACTTACAAATTTGTAAGATATTGATGACGCAAAACTTTTCCGATTTGTAAGCTTTGCGAAAGGCGCCTGAAAACCTGTGTCCCCATCTCTGTCTCACGGGCCACGACGGCCTGGAAGGAGATGACAATGTCCATTCGCAACAAGCTTCTGTCGGGCGGTCTGATCACGGCCCTGGTCCTTGGGTCTGCCGCTGCTTTCGCCGCGGAATCGCAAACCCCCAAGGCTTCCGAGCTCAAGGATCAGGTCGCCGCCGCCAAGACCCCCTACCCCACCCAGGACGGCATGCTGAAGACGGCCGATGACGCGTTGCAGGCGCTGACCGACGTGCACGCCGCGCGGCTGGCTTTGGCCGCCGATGACATGGACGGCGCGCACACCAACCTTTCGTCCGCGATGGATGCCTTCAACAAGTCCCAGGACAGCTGGAAGGCGCTGACCGTCTCCGACACCGAAGATCCCGCCAGTGCGGAACGCTTCCTGCCAATCGACGTGGCGATGTCGCTGGGCGAGAATTTCGTGCCGACACCTGAAACCGGCGAAGCCCTGAAGGCCGCGAAGGCGCAGTTCCAGACCGGGTCGGATGACAAGGCGCTGGATACCCTGCGGGTGGCGAATGTGGATGTGAACGTCTCGGCCGCTCTGGTGCCGGTCTCGGCGACCATGGACAGCCTGCAACAGGCGCAGGCGGCGTTGAAATCCGGTGACAAGGTCGCGGCGGACAAGGCGCTGGGGGCCATCGAACAATCGATCGTGGTGCGTGGCTTTGCGATCGACGGGATCCCGCGGCAGCAGGGCACGGCGCAGGATCAGACCAATGCCACGGCCAGCGGGACCAGCCCGCAACCGGCGGACGCGACCAGTTCAAGCTAGGTCGCCGGGGCTCTGCCCCTCATCTGACCGCACTACAGACCCCGAGGCGCCCTGCCCCGGGGTCTGTTCGTATCAGCCGGGAAAGCTCAGGCTGACGCGCAGGCCGGGGCCGGCATCCGTCAACTCCAACTCTGCCCCGTGCCGTTCGGCCACCGCGCGCACCAGCGCCAGGCCCAGCCCGCTGCCCGCCGAACTGCGGGCCGCATCGCTGCGATAGAACGCGTCCAGCACCTTCTGCCGTTCGGCTTCGGGGATGCCGGGGCCGGTGTCTGTCACCGACAGGACGGTCCCGGGGCCAAGGTTTCGCGACGAAACCGTGATCGTGGTGCCGGGGCCGGCATGGGTGATCGCGTTCTGCACCAGATTGGCCAGCGCCTGCTGCAGCATCCCCTCGTCGCCATTTATGCTTGCCTCCTGCAGGTCGCAATCCAGCCGCTGTCCCGCATCTTCCGCCACGGGCGCAAAGGTTTCGGCGATGTCCCGCGCCAGCGCTGCCAGGTTCAGCGGCGCCATCGCCACATCCGCGCCGCTCTCGATCCGGGCGATCCTGAGAACGGCCTCGATGATCCCGTTCAGCCGCCCCAGGTCGGCCTGCGAGGCGGCAATCGCTTCCGCCGCATCGCGTCCTTCGGCCACCTCTGCCGCCGCCCGGTCCAGCCCCAGCCAGGCCCGCGACAGCGGCGTGCGCAGGTCATGGGCAATGGCGGCGGCGGTCCGTCGCGCCTCGGCCACCAACTGCGCAAGCCGGTCGAGTTGTGCGTTCATCCGGTCCGCCACCCGGTCGATCTGGTCGCCCTCCCCGGCCACGGGCACCCGCGCCGACAGGTCCCCGCGCGACACCGCGTCCAGCGCGCCGGCCATCGCGTCCAGCTTCACCTGGGCGCGCCGGCTCAGCCCGTAGCCAATGGCCAGCGCCGCCAGCGTCACGGTCACGCCAAACGCCAGGATCCCGCCGATCACCCGCCGTTCGACCGTGCGCACGGTGTCCAGGCTGCGCCCGACCACCAGCCGCCCGCCTTCGACCTCGCGGGTGCCAAGGTAATAGATCCCCGACGGCGCGGTCCGCCGCAGCCCCTGCCGCAGAACATCGGCCTTTGCCTGCCCCCAATCGCCGCTTTCTGGATCGGCGGCGAGGTTCCCCGCCAGCCGCGCGCCGTCCGTGTCGAAAAGCCCCGCCACCTGGTGCGTCACCTCCAGCGAGGCCACAAGCTGGTTCAGCGCCACGATGGTCCCGGCGACACCGGCGTCGTGATGGATGTCCGACAGCAGCAGCAGTTCGGACGTGATCTGCTGGCGTTCCGCCGACAACAGGGTCTGGCGCACGAAGCCAAAGGCCACCACGCCCGCCAGCACCAAAACGACAAGGAACACCATCCCCGCCTTCAGCATCGCCCGAAAGGCGATGCCGGCGCTTAGCCTATCGCGGTCCATGCAGGGAATAGCCGGTGTTGCGAATGGTGTGGATCAGCGCGATGTCGAAGGGTTTGTCGATCTTGGCACGCAGCCGGCTCATGTGGGTTTCGACCACGGTGGAATGCGGTTCGAAATTGAAGTTCCAGACCTGTTCCAACAGCATCGCCCGGGTCACCACGCGGCCCGCGTGGCGCATAAGTACCTCAAGCAGCGCGAATTCCCGGTTCTGCAACTCGATCACATGGCCCTGCCGCATCGCCACCCGCGACAGCAGGTCAAGCTTGAGGTCATGGACCTCAAGCGTGGTAGTCTCGGCGGTGGTGTCCCGGCGCCGCGCCAGCACGCCGATACGGGCCAGCAATTCGGACAGGTGGAAGGGCTTGGTCAGGTAATCGTCGGCGCCGGCGGTAAGGCCTTCGACCCGGTCCTCGACATCGCCAAGGGCTGTCAGCAGCAACACCGGCACGTCCTTGCCGGCGGCGCGCAGCGCACGCAAGACCGACAGGCCGTCCATGCCTGGCATCATCCGATCCAGGATCGCCAGGTCGCAATCGTGATACAGGCAGTAATTCAGCGCTTCCCGCCCATCGGCCACGTGATCGACGCTGTGACCCTTCTGGGACAGCGCGGTCGTAAGGTATTGGGCGAGCGTCTCGTCGTCCTCGGACAAAAGGATCTTCATCTGTGCGCCTTGCGTCTTGCCATGCGCTTTCCATCTGCGGTGCCCGGGGCGGATTGGCAAGGTTTCAGCGGCCAGGAGGCGAGGGGTTTCGCGGCGAAACCCCTCGGGCCGGCGTCACGACGGGCTGTCGAGAAGCGCCTTGATCTCGACCATCAGGCTGTCCATCAGCGCGCCGTCCAACCGTTTGCCTTCGAACCGCAACAGGAAGCCGTTGCCGTCGGTCTGACGCCGGATGGTGATGCCCGAGGTCGTGACCAGCGTTTCGGCATTGGCCCAGCCGGACAGCGGCTTGGCCTTGCGCGGGCGCCCCCCGGCCGACGGTTTGCGCGGCGCGCTTTCCAGGTCGGCCAGAACCGGTTCCAGCGCGGCCCATTCCTCCTCGGGGCCGGAGACGGTGTCTTCGGCAAGGGCATCGCGCAGGCGGGATTCGGCGCCGTTGCGGATCGCCTGGGCCAGCAGCAAGCCGCGCTTTTCGGTCAGGTTTTCGGGGAATTGCAGCATGTCGCCAAGTTCCTCGAAGATCGTCGCGAAGGACCGGACCTTGGAACGCTTGGCCTTCGACGCCGTTGCAAATAGCCGGTTCACGGCCTCTTCGACATTCACGAAGGCACCCTGGTGGGCGGCGATCACGGCGATGCGGCCGCGTTCGTAATGGCTGAGCTCGGCGCGGACCTCGTTTTCCTCGACCATCGACACGAAGGCCGCGTCGGCTTCGGTACGCGGACGGACGATGGCGCGGATTCGGGCGTGTTTGGGGTTCTCGGTCAGCTCGAACAGCGCGCGCAGGGCCATCAGGCGGCGATAGCCGGACAGCAGACCGTAGCGGGCGCCGGACGGGGAGGGGGCAGGCAGTTCATAAACCTCGACCGGCAGGCGCAAACCGCTGGCGGCGATGGACTGGCGCAGCTCCATCTGTTCGGCCTCGTCTATGACCATGCGGTCGCGGATCATCGCGTCGGCCTCGATCTCCTCCAGGGGAATCTCGGCGATCAGCAGGCCGGCTTCCTCGGCCAGGCGCAGACGGTCCGCATCGGCGCGCCAGCGGGCCTGTTCGGCGCGCACGCCAGAGCCCGCGACCTCGGCCACCGACGCGGTATCGGCGGCCACCTGGGCGATCGGCGCCATGCCGGCGCGGGTCCCGTCGGGCCGGGTTTCGCGGCGAAACTCCGCCTCGAGCTTGCTCATGTCCTCGGCGCTTGGCGCTTCCAGTTTGCGACGCTTGGCCATCTTACGCTTCCTCCTCCTGCATCTTCATGTCGCGCCACCAGGTGCCAAGGATGATCTCCTTCACCTCGGCCCAGGTCCGATCGAACGTCTCGCGCCCACGGACATAGGTGTCGCGGTTGAATTCACGGTAATCGGCCTCGTAAATGCCGTTCACCTGCTCGCCCGCCTGGCCGACCATGGCGGTCACCTCCTGGCGGTAGGTGGTCATGAAATCCCCGAAATAGGCCTGGATCACGTTGGCCAGATCGGTCTGCTGGGCCGCGTCGAAGCGGGTGACAAGGGCGCGCACGGCGTCCCATTCGAACTTGACCTCGGGAAGGCCGGCGTTGCGGCGGGCGGCGTTTTCCCCGTCTTCCACGCTGGCGAAGGTCGAATAGAGCATGTCGAAGAACCGTCCCGTCGAATCGAATTCCAGGAAAGAGGCGCCAAGCGGCACCAGCAGGATGTCGGCCGCCGCCAGCGCGTTGATCGTGAGGTAGCCAAGCGCGGGCGGGGTATCGATGAAGATTATGTCGTAATCATTAACGATACCTTCATTGATCAGCGCGTTCGACAGCGCATCCCACAGCGGCCAGCTGCGCAGGCCCATGCGCCAGACCGGGATCTGGAATTCGGCCCAGTACAGGTTCAGCTGCGCGCCCAGCAGGTCGATGTTGGGCCAGTGGGTCGACTGGATGATGTCGCGGGCCGAGACGCCAAGCGCTTCGGTCAGGGTCTCGTCGAAGGGCAGGGGGGGCTGGCCGCCGGCCTCGCGGATGGCGTTTTCCTCCTGCAGGGCCTGGGCGTAATCCTTGGCCAGCAGCGGGAAGGCGGTGGACCATTCGTCGCTGATGTTGCCGCCCATGATCGACGTCAGCGAGCCCTGGCTGTCCAGGTCGATCGCCAGCACCTTGTAGCCGTCCAGCGCCGCCGACATCGCCAGGTGCGCGGTTGTCGTGGTCTTCGACGTGCCACCCTTGAAGTTCGACACGGCGACGATCTTGGCGGGCAGGCCTTCGGGCCGCCAGGGCAGGTATTCGCGGTCGGCCGCGCCTTCGGCGGCGAAATGGGCGCGCAGGCGCAGCACGTCGTCCAGCGTGAACCACTTGGAATTGCCCTCGCCGGTGCCCTGCGGCAGATCGGGGTGCTTCTTGATCACCCGGCGGAAATGAGCGGGCGCAACGGGGATCAGGTAACGACAGATCTCCCACGTGGAAAACCGGCGCAGGCGTTTCTGGCCGTCGGGCGCATAACCGCGCCGGGCCAGATCCTCGCGCCCCTTCATGGCGAAGGCCGCGGCTTTTGCGAATCGTGCGGTGTCGATAGGCTCGGAGAGCTTGGCGGCGGCGGCGGCGGGGTCGATGTTGAAATACGGGGGCAGGGGCTCTTTGCTCGATGCCATCTTTGATCCTCTGCGATGTGCGCGTGATTTGCTGCTTTGCCTGCAACTATCGCACATGACGGGCCGGTTGAGAATCCTAACAGGCGGTTTCGCGGCGAAATACCCCCTGAAAACAATCCAAAACACCACGACGGCTGTTTGATATTTTTGGAGTCTTTAGAGTCTTTGGATCCTGATTTTTACGTATTTCCAATGGCTTGGATCGCCAAAGGTGTCAGGATACGGGACAAGGGGCACCCGGATCCGGGATGAGGGGGACCCGAACACGGTGCGAGGGGGCCCGATTCGCGGGGAAAGGGCCCCCAGGGACCGTATTTGGTGGATAAGTCGCGCCAGGACGCCAAAGAAGCGGGGCAGGGGGGTGAATGCGTCCTGTAAAAGGGTCCCCTTGGGCAGGGTAGCGCGGGTGCCTGAGCCTTTGGGCACCCGTTTACGGGACCCGGGACGCCGGAACAAAGGTACCTGGGGGAAGATTGCGAAAAGGTGCCTTTTGTGGCAGTTTCGCAGAAAAGATCCGAGGCAGAC